>NZ_BAAFZH010000089.1:0-159639 GCF_054684315.1 Scytonema sp. NUACC21
AAATGACCAATGACCAATGACAAATGACCAAGGAATAATTAATGCACAGTTCTCACCGATTGTTCCTCTCCAATATCCGGGCTGCGTAAATCCTCCACCATTGCTTGAATATCAGCGGGGGGAGGTGGTGTCAAACGAGAAACCACAACAGTGACAAGCAAGTTGATAACCATACCCAAAGTGCCAATGCCTTCTGCAGAAACTCCAAAGAACCAAGTTGGCATACCTGCAAACTTGACACCCACAATGTATGCTATAGTAAAAATTAGACCTATCAGCATACCTGCAATTGCCCCTTCTTTGTTAGTGCGCTTGTCGAAAATCCCGAGGATAATGACTGGGAAGAAGCTAGAGGCGGCTAAACCAAAGGCAAAAGCAACGACCTCACCAACAAACCCAGGTGGGTTGACCCCAAAGTATCCAGCAAGAACGAGAGATAAGCCCACCATTACGCGTCCGACAAATAGCCGTTTTTGTTCTGACGCTCCCGGATCGATGATACGGTAGTAGACATCGTGGGCGATGGAACTGGAAATAACCAGCAGTAGCCCTGAAGCTGTAGACAAAGCTGCTGCTAAACCACCAGCTGCTACAAGAGCAATCACCCAAGGAGCAAGTTTTGCAACTTCTGGGGTTGCTAGTACGATGATGTCTCGGTCAATGGTAATTTCGTTAGATTCTTTTTTTGGTGTTAGCTGGAGACGCCCATCACCGTTTTTATCCTCAAAAGCCAGGAGTTTGGTATTTTCCCACTTGTTGACCCAATCTAGCTGCCGTACTTGCTCAACTGTTTGATTGTGCAGGGTAGTGATGAGGTTGTAGCGGGCAAACATGGAGAGGGCTGGAGCCGTGGTATAAAGAATGGCTATAAATAACAGTGCCCAACCTGCGGAAAAACGGGCTGAACGCACATCAGGCACTGTGTAAAATCTTACTATCACGTGGGGAAGACCGGCGGTTCCTACCATCAAGGCAATGGTAACAAACAGCACGTCGAGCATGGATTTGTTCGTAAATGCCTGGGTGTACTCTGCAAACCCAAGGTCAACCTGGATTTTATTGAGGTTGCTAGCAATGTCACTGAAGGTAAACGCTAATTGGGGAATGGGGTTACCTGTGAGCAACATGGCAATTGCAATTGCCGGAATCAGGTAAGCAACAATCAAGATACCGTACTGGGCAACCTGCGTCCAAGTGATGCCTTTCATGCCGCCCAGTACGGAGAAAAAGCCAACAATCACCATACCGATAATGACGCCCGTATTGATGTCTACTTGCAGAAAGCGGCTGAAAACAATGCCTACCCCCCGCATTTGTCCGGCAACATAGGTGAGGGAAACGAAAATGGCTGCAACTACAGCCACCAGACGAGCAATATTGGAGTAGTAGCGATCGCCAACAAAATCTGGCACAGTGTACTTACCAAATTTCCTGAGATAAGGAGCTAGCAGCAATGCCAGTAAGACATAACCTCCAGTCCAACCCATTAAGTAGATAGAGCCGTCATAGCCCATAAAACTGATCAGCCCTGCCATTGAAATAAACGAAGCGGCCGACATCCAGTCAGCAGCTGTGGCTGCACCATTGGCGACGGAAGGAACACCTTGATCTGCTACAAAAAAGCCCTTACTATCATTGACTCGTGATTGCCAACCAATGTAAAGGTAGAGCAGAAACGAAAGCCCAACTATCAAAATAGTCCAAATTTCAACTGACACGGTTTTTCCTCACCTTTTTATATTATGCTTGCGGTCCAGCTTATCCATCTGAAAGGCGTAAATGAAAATCAATGCCACAAAAATCAGGATTGAACCCTGTTGTGCCATCCAAAAGCCAAATGGGACACCAAAGAAACGAATGGTATTCAATGGTTGTACCAGCAAAATACTAAAACCAAGGGACACTAGCGCCCAGATTATTAAAAGATTCCGAATTAAAGCAGTATTGGCACGCCAATATGCACGGCTCTGTTCTCTATCCATTTGTTTTTACTATAGATGCTATAAGAATATATCAGTTCAAATCCGCTCCATACCCTGAGAAATTAAGAGAATTATGAATTACTTACACAAAGTTTTTATTAAGATTTGTTAACAGAATAATATTGGTTTTGAAGGGCGATCGCGAGCCGTTGAGTTGGACAATTTACAACCACATTTTTAACCTCTCTCCAAACCTCTTTCCTACAAGGAGAGAGGCTTTGATTTTTCCATTCTCTGCTTATAAAGATAGGATGTAGGGTGGGCACTGCCCACCAGCGAACGTGCGGCATAGCCCTATCTACAAAAAGCGGTAGTTTTACAGCACAAAAGGAGTAAATGTTCAGCCCAATAATTGAATTTTTGAATTTCATACTTACAGCAGATTGCAACGCGGAGGAGGTACAGACTGTTGTAAGGGCGCAAGGTCACCGCGCCCCTACCAATATACTTCATTTACCTGAAAAATGCTGTAATATTTACAACGCCGATTAAGTTGGAGTTCTCTAATACTCAATCAAAATTTTTACCTCGTTCTGATTACAAACAAATTCGAGATATATCTCATGACTAAATATATTCTGGCATTCGACCAAGGCACCACCAGTTCGCGGAGTATTATATTTGACCGCAATGGCGAAATCCTAACCATTGCTCAGAAAGAATTTCAACAAATCTTTCCGCAGCCCGGTTGGGTAGAGCACGATCCTCAGGAAATTTGGTCTTCCCAAATTGGTGTTGCGAATGAAGCTTTAGCTCGCATTGGTATCAAGGCTAGTGATATTGCTGCTATTGGCATTACCAATCAACGAGAAACCACGATAGTCTGGGAGCGAAAAACAGGCAAGCCAATTCATAATGCGATCGTTTGGCAAGACCGCCGCACGGCTGTGTACTGCGATGAACTTAAAGCTGCTGGACATGAGACAACATTTCAGAAAAAAACGGGACTGGTGATCGATGCTTACTTTAGTGGCACTAAACTCAAGTGGTTGCTCGATAATGTGCCTGACGTTCGTGAAAAAGCCGAGGGAGGAGAACTGGCATTTGGAACCGTCGATAGCTGGTTGATTTGGAAACTCACTCAGGGGGAACTTCACATCACAGACGTGACGAATGCTAGCAGGACGTTATTGTTCAATATTCACACTCAGGAGTGGGACTCGGAATTATTGTCAATTCTCGATATTCCCCCTTCTCTTCTCCCCAAAGTGCATAGTTCGTCAGAAGTCTATGGGTATACATCTGAAGGTCTTTTAGGTAGCCGCATTCCCATTGCTGGAATTGCTGGAGACCAACAGGCTGCAACCTTTGGGCAGGCATCGTTGCAATGTGGCATGGCAAAAAATACTTACGGTACAGGCTGTTTTATGCTGCTGAATACAGGCGAGCGGCCGATGCAATCTCATCACAAGCTGCTGACCACCATTGCCTGGAGCATCAATGGACGAACTAATTATGCCCTAGAAGGCAGCGTATTCATTGCCGGGGCAGTTGTGCAATGGTTACGCGACGGACTCGGAATTATTAAGCACAGCGCAGATGTGGAAGCATTTGCTTGCAGCGTTCCTGATAATGATGGTGTGTATTTTGTACCTGCCTTCGTTGGTTTGGGCGCACCTTATTGGGACAGCTACGCTCGCGGCACGATTGTGGGTTTAACTCGCGGCTCAACGGTTGCCCATATCGCCCGTGCAGCTTTAGAAAGTATTGCCTATCAGACATTTGACGTGATTGATGCGATGCGTCAGGATTCTCAGCTTTATCTTTCAGAACTGCGGGTAGATGGTGGTGCCTCCCGCAACGATCTGCTGATGCAGTTCCAGGCTGATATTTTGGGTGTGCCCGTTGTTCGTCCAAAAATCACTGAAACGACTGCCTTGGGAGCTGCTTATTTGGCAGGGCTAGCTGTTGGCTACTGGGACGAAGCGGAAATTGTGCAGCAGTGGCAGGTTGAGAAACGGTTTGAGCCAACAATGAGCGCCGATCGCCGTTTAACACTCATAAACTCGTGGCGACAGGCGATCGCCCAGACACGGCATAGGTAGAGAGTGCCCTACTGCTCGCTACGAACTCGCACGCACGGTAGAGGATGTCTTAGCGCGACGCACGCGATCGCTCTTGCTGGATGCGCTTACCAGTATGGAAGCAGATCCTCGTGTAGCAGCACACGAATTTCACGGTTAGTACGTAAAACATTGTCGTTTTCAAAATTGCTTGACAATCACATTGGAGGAGTTTAGTATTTTGGTAATCATTATAACGCTGCATTTTCATAAGAAATTTAGTAGGTTAAAGCTATCAAGCTTGCAAATAGTAAAAAGTAAAGCACTGTTATTTTATGTACTTAGATATTAAGTAGCTTAAGAGTTACCTGGTAAAAGTAAGTAGTCTATTAAAAGTTAGCAATGACAGACCCGGACAATAAAAGTATTAGTAAATACCAAATTGAATTATCTGAAAAAATTCAAAAAACCTTTCAAAAACAAATCAAATCATCAATAGTTAATGAAATTGTTCGTATTGAAGTTCAAATAGATAATAATATAGAACCTCTCCAATGGCTGCTGCAACAGAAAAACAATAGTAAGACTTATTGGTCAGATAGAGAACATCGATTTGAAATGGCTGGTGTAGGAGAAGCAGATATTGAATTTTCTCAAAGCTTAATTGAATATTCTAAACTTTTTGATAGATTAAATAGACGCCTTTCTTCATCATATAAACATTTACGATATTATGGAGGTATTAGTTTTAATCAAAGCTCGGAAAGAGATCGAAATTGGCATTGTTTTGGTAATTATCGATTTGTCGTACCTAAATTTGAGATTTATGTCGAAAATAAGGAAGCTTATTTAGCTTGTAATTTTCTGCTCAAAGACTCACAAAATTATCAATTACATCTGAATCAGATTTTATTTGAACTGAATAGTTTAGCTTTCAATCAACCCGTTCATACTATTTTTTCCACACTTCTTTGTAGAAAAGATTTACCCAATGAAATTGTTTGGCATAAAAATGTTAAAACAGCATTGACTTATTTCAATCGAGAAGATTTAAAAAAAATTGTTCTATCTCGTAAATCTATGTTTGAATTTAGTGAAGAAATAGAACCTCTGAATTTATTGTTATTGCTCAAAAAAAATAATCCTCACCTGTTCCATTTCTGTTTTCAACCTAGTTTGGGTAACGCTTTTATTGGTGGGTCACCAGAGCGCTTATATAAGCGTGTAGGAAGATCGTTACAGACCGAGGCAGTGGCTGGTACTCGTCCTCGTAGTAACTCTATTGAAGAAGACCAAAATTTGGGACAAGAACTACTTACATCAGAAAAAGATATTCGAGAACATCAACTTGTTGCTCAATATTTAAGAAATGGGCTTCAACATCTGTGCCATTCTATAGAAAAACAGAGAAAGCCAGTACTATTAAAGTTGAATAAAGTTCAACATTTATATACACCTTGCGCTGGCATTTTATTAGATAAGTTTTCTGATGCAAACATACTAGCAGAGTTAAATCCTACACCAGCAGTAGCAGGTTATCCCAGAGAACAAGCATTAATGGCAATAAATGAATTAGAGCCATTTGACAGAGGTTGGTATTCAGCCCCTGTAGGTTGGATAGGACATAATGCTGCTGAATTTGTTGTAGCCATCCGTTCAGGCTTAGTTAATAATAATCAGCTTTCTCTATTTTCTGGAGCAGGTATTGTCCAAGGTTCTCAACCTGAAGATGAATTGCAAGAAATAGAAAACAAGATTGGAGGTTTTATTGATATCATTAACTATTTAGTTACCGTGAAAAAAACAGTTGTATCTTCTTCATAGCATTTTTAGAAAAACGTCAACCTAATTTTCGTAATTATCCTTGGTTGCCGTAGATAGAGAAGAGGATTATTGCTGTTTTATTAACGTAAAAACCATTTTTGATACTGGAGAAAATTAATGAACAAAAACCAACTAAGCAATACAAATTCATTGAACATTACTCCCTTGAGCGCAACAAAATTAACTGGAGATAATAAGCGTAACTATATTCGTCAGCTATTTAATAATATTTCCACGCGTTATGATTTTATTAATAATTTGATTTTTTTAGGACACATCAAATTATGGCATCAATGGGCTCTCTCTGATTTGGAGCTAAAGCCAGGAACTAACATACTTGATATTGGCTGTGGTACTGGACATTCTACACAGTATTTGCATTATCGTTATCCTGGTTTAAATATAGAGGGCATGGATCTGTCTCCTGGAATGCTATCTGAAGCACGTCGTTTACATCCTCATCTCAACTTCTTTGAAGGCGATGTTTGCGCTATACCTCGTCCTGACGCAACATACGATCTCGTCACTACAATATTTACCTTTCGCAACTTTCCTAACCATCAAACCCCAATTAATGAAATGCTTCGAGTTTTACGTCCAGGGGGAAAATTGTTGATACTCGATCTTTTTTACCCACAAGAGCCTCTATGGTGGCAAAAAGTTTATACTTTCTGGATTAAGAAAATTATTCCTGCAATTGTCATCCCTTTTATTGAAGATCCGACTCCCTATAGCTATTTAGGAGAAAGTATTATTAATGGCTTAAATGTCAGCGATTTTAAACTTCTTTTAGAAGACCATGGTGCAAGTGTTAGCCAAATTAACTCATATACGGGAGGAGCAGCAGTAAAATTAATTGCAGTTCGGAAGAATCTATAAAATATTTTGCATGGCGGCTTTATGAATTTGATAGTAATATTAAAACTTGTTTTTATGTTGTGCAAAATCATTTCGTGATTCAGCCATGCAACAAAAAGCGTAGTAAACGCTAGTTTTGAAAATTGCCAAACATCTTTTCTATCTTTGCAGAATGGATAATATATGATTGAAACTAACTCATTTAATTCTAATTCACCTATAGTTTCTCCAGAAATGGCAACAAAATTAACTGGAGATGACAAAATAACTTATA
Source organism: Scytonema sp. NUACC21 (assembly GCF_054684315.1). Taxonomy (NCBI): domain Bacteria; kingdom Bacillati; phylum Cyanobacteriota; class Cyanophyceae; order Nostocales; family Scytonemataceae; genus Scytonema; species Scytonema sp. NUACC21. The sequence continues at coordinate 6,942 of NZ_BAAFZH010000089.1, forward strand.
TCCGCACGTTATTTGATAAAATTTCTAGTCGTTACGATTTTATTAGGGCTCTAGTTTTTCTTGGTCATACTAGCCTATGGTATCGCCAATCACTTTCGGATTTAGGATTGAAAGCAGGAGATAAAGTCTTAGATGTAGGCTGTGGCACTGGAGAATCAACGCGATATTTAATTAACCGTTATCCAGGAATAAATGTTGAAGGCATGGATATTTCTTCTGGTATGTTGAATGAAGCACGTCGTCTAAGTCCAAAATTAACTTATTTTGAAGGTGATGTGTGTGCTATTCCTTGCGCTAATTCAACTTATGATTTTGTACTGACGACTTTCACATTCCGTAATTTTCCTAACCGCAATGTTGCGATCGCAGAAATGTTAAGAGTATTGCGTCCTGGTGGTCGCTTACTGATACTCGATCATTTTTATCCTCAGAACCCGCTTTGGCGTAGCATATATACTTTTTGGATGAAGAAGATTGTTCCTCAAATTGTCAAACCTTTTATTGAAGATGTCACTCCTTATCGTTATCTAGCTGAGAGTATTATTAATGGTTTAAGTATTACTGATTTTAAAATACTTCTAGAACTTTATAAGGCTTGTGTCCTCCAAACCAATACTTACACTGGAGGAGCAGCGGGTAGAGTGATTGCAGTACGTCAACAAGAAAATATTGAATGAATAGATGAATAAATGGAGTAAAGCGAAGCATACCTGCAAGACTGACATCTTGCACGCCCAGAAGTGGGAGGGGTCGAGGGCAGTGCCCACCCAGCCCTTTCAACGCGAACAAAAGAACTACTAAGATGAAGGTCCGAACCCGCTTCCAGACTGGATCGAAATATGAACAACTGATTTATCTATTCAACAATAGAGAGCCTAACTCACGATCAAAAAAATAGATGCTTATACCCATTTTTGCCCTTTAAATTTTATAGAATTTTTAGAATCTTCATTAGGAAAGCAAGCTCATTTTTTCCGTCAGCTTTTTTCTACAACACCTACTTTAACTCATCCAAATGTGCGCTTGCAACTGATGGATAAACATGGTATTGATATGCATGTTTTGGTTCCTCTTCCCTGGCTCGAAGGCACTCCTACTATTCATGCAAATCCTAAACTTGCAGAACAAGCAGCTAAGTTGTGCAATGATGGGCTGTATCAGATAGTGTCTGCTCATTCTGACCGTTTTCTGGGAGTGGCAATTCTTCCCACAACTAACCCTGAAATAATGATGGCTGAGTTTGAACGGGCAATTCATGAATTAGGATTTGTGGGAGCAGTAATTTTTGTTGGACCTACAGTGACCAGAGGTGACGATCAAAGTTACGAACCTTTATATCAAAGAGCAACTGAACTTGGTGTACCCTTGTGGCTCCACCCTTGCCGTCCCGCCAACTATCCAGATTATATAGATGAAAGTAAATCTGAATATTTATTATGGCAAACTCTGGGTTGGCTTATGGATACTAGCAGTGTGATGGTCAGGTTGGTATTTAGCGGTGTTTTCCAGCGATATCCCCAGCTAAAACTTATTACCCATCATCACGGAGCATTAATCCCTCTTTTTGCTAAACGGATGCAAGAGTCATATACTTATTTTGAATGCAATAGTGATTTCAAATTGAATACGAATATTAGTCAACCATATATCGACCACTTTAAACATTTTTACTGTGACACTGCTACTTTAGGTTTTGAACCTTTGCTACTTGAAATGGCTTACAACTTTTTTGATGTGGAACATATTCTGTTTGGTAGTGATACTCCAATGGATACAAAAGCAGGCGATATTTTCACTCCAGAAACCGACAGAAGTATTGCAAGTTTACTTATTCCCGAAGCAGACCGTAAAAAGATTTATGGTGAAAACTTTTTAAAATTAATTAATAGAAAATCTTAAGTAAGTTTAGTTAATATTTCCATTCGACTATTTGTTTTACAACTGGCTCAAAAAGTTATGTTACGTTTGTATGAATTTAATTTATCGGGTAATTGTTATAAAGTTCGCCTTTTAATGAAGCAATTAGAAATTGCTTTTGAAAGGGTAGAGCTTGATTTTATCAAAAAAGAAAATCGCAATATTGAATTTCTGAACAAGAATCCTCAAAGTCGAGTTCCAGTTTTAGAGCTTGAATCAGGAGAGTTTTTATTAGAATCAAACGCAATCATGTTTTATTTAAGCAAGGGTACTCAATTATTTCCAGACGATCGTCTTGAGCAGTCAAAGGTTATGCAATGGTTATTTTTTGAGCAATATAGCTTGATGCCTTATATTGGTTCTTGTCGATACTGGATGACTATCCTCAATAAAGCTAACGAATTTCATGATGTAATTGCTGAAAAACAAAAGTCTGGTTATGCTGCTTTATCTGTTATGGAACAACATTTACACTCGCAGGATTTTTTTGTAGGTAACCGCTATACTATTGCCGATATTTGCTTATTTGCTTATACTCATATAGCTCATGAAAGCGGTTATAATATATCCGAATTTTCTGCTATCCAAGCATGGATAGAAAGAGTGAAATCTCAACCTCACTATATTGATATTTCCCAAACATAGTCTGTTTTTTATTTGGGATTTTTTTACTAGTTGAAATTGTATTTTTATCCAATATATGTTTAAATAGCATCACGGATGGTTACCATGTCCACAGGCTATATTCCGCAACTACTTAGAGTAGTCTCCGAGCAAGGCGAGCTTACTCCATTTGCTAGCACCTCGCAGTAACCAGAATTAAGCAAGGGAGATAAAAACAACTATGGCATCTATATATAGATACAGACAAGAGCCAAGAGTCAATGGCAAACGCAACTAAGTAGGTGGGTGGGAATAAAAGGATATATGTTAAGAAATTTAAAAATGGCTGTAACCTTTACAAATGACTTTGGACAACCTTAACTACCTACTTATCATGCAACCTGTTGATTTAAATAATCCAACCAGATTTTTAACCTCTCCCTTTGTTCCATACTGACAAATCGGCTTCCTTGCTTCAATGCCTCTCGTGGGAAAATAGCGCGTAAATCTGCCAGCATATCGGCATTCTCACACGCTTCCAAACACTGAGCGATATACCGAACTGACTCTACAGAGAGCCATTCTAATGTTGCTGGAGTGCTACAGATTTTCATTTCTTACTGCTTCCTGCACTTGCTAACTCAATTGTACTTAGTAGTTGCTACTTGGCAAACAAAGAACTAAATCGTGCAATTAAATTGCACAATTATCTACATTATGCAGGATTTATTCCCACTCTTGCAATTGCTCGCTAGCATTACGAAGTAAAGAATTGAGTTGTTCGCGACGATTTTCAAAATTGGCAGCAATGGTCAGGAGTAAGATGCCGACAAGCAAGCCAACAACCCATTTGAAAAAGGGATATTGCAAACTGAAAAGAACAAGCTGATAGAAACTTGTGATGAAAAAGGCAGCAACTCCAATGTAAAGAAAAGCCCTGACCCTCAATGCCAACCCCGCAAAGATAGCAATGAGACTGAAAATCCCCGGTAGAAGTGCTGCATCCTGATGAAAAAGAATTGCCCAACCACAAATGATGCTGCTACCCAGAAGCCTCAGAGAGTGACGGCTTCCTTTCATTTTTGGTAATTTCAGTTCGGGGTCAAACTGAGCAATATATAGTAGTGATAAACCAATTAGCGTTACATACCATAATGCATCTGTGAAATTGAAGACAAACAACCACCGGAACAGCGCCCAATTTACCAGTGCCAAACTCAGGTATGTAAAGCGAAATTTACGAGCAGTTTTGGCAACAAGAGTATAGAAGGCTGCAGCAATCAGTAAGCTAATTGAGTAAACTTCTACTCTGGTTTGCCATAAAAATAGAAGTGGTAGGATGTATGCGGCTTTTTGCCAAGGTTTTTTAGACCAGCCCCAAGTCTCCCAGGGCATAATGTAAACAAAGTAGGCAATTACAGATGCGATCGCACCTTGCCAGGGAAGCAACTGTTTCTCTAGCAATCCTACTATTGGAACTTCTGGTAAATAAACCCTCAAGAAAGGCATCTGTAGTAACCCAAGGTACACCCAGGCGGAGGAGTCAATTTCTTTCCTTGAAGTGTTTTCCTGTTGGATTCTTCCTTGAAAGATGGCATACCGAATTAAAAATAATCCAGTCCCCAAACCGAGCATCTTTGCTTCTACCGGACTGAAACTAGCAGCAATTAACAAGCCGCTACTCAAAGCCCAGTGAATATGAGCAACCACTTTTAGCTCTTTGCTACTTAAGCGCAAGTAGCCTAAAAGCCAGGGTGAGAGAATGCGATAAACATACATAATGCCAGTTCCAAGAACGGACATGGCAATTAATCCATCACCATATGCCCCTCCTGGTAATTGTAGGAGTTGATATAACAAAAGTTCGTATGCTGAAACCGATACTCCAACCAATCCGATGTAAACCAATGGTTTACATTCTTGGCGGCGTCGTCCCACACCAATAGCAATCAAAGCCACAGCAAGGGTCGATAAACCCGTCCAGTTGCTAAAGGTTTGCCAGCGCAGCATGACACCAAAAATCCCATACATTAAGGGCAGAATGTGCCAGCGGTTCGGCAGTTGTTCCAGACGGTGTCGCCTTTGCCACCACTCTCCTAAAAGCTGTGCCATCAAACCCAAAGCAATATTGGCAATTGCAATCTGGATAAGAGAATGGTTGCTAAAACCAAGTAACTCGGCTATCAGTAATTCCAGACACCAACCAATACCGTAAAAACCCCAATTGGTAGGTTGCTGCCAACTGCGATAAGCAATAGCTCCTAAAGCGATCGCACAGGAAATTAAAGATAAGAATCCCGGATTAATGAGGTTTTGGTAAACTAATAGGGAATGGCCACTCAAGCACAACAACTCGGCACTGCATAACGCGATCGCCCACCTATCAAATGCAATTGCGTAAATTTGTAACAGGGTTGAGGAAGACGCGGAGACTTCTTCATTCCCCGTGTTCCCTTGTGCCCTTGTCTGTTTGTCTTCAAGCCACGATCGCATTAACCAAAAACAGGTGATGGCAACTGCCCCTACTAAAAACCAACCTTGTCCTGAGAGTCGTGGTAAACCGGGTATACCTTCCCATAACAAAGCAGCGAAAGCACCCAGCCCAAAACCTACGGTCACAACCGCGCATGACTTTTGTCGCAAATAATATGTATTAACAAACATCAAAGCCGTTGCAACAATTAAACCGATTAACCGACCTCCAGTCAAAGGTAAAGTGAATGACAAAGAAAGCCCCGAAGCAGCAACACTCAACCAAATGTTAAGACTGGAACGAGGGACAGCAGTTGTTTGGGTTTTATACCCCCAACTACCCAGCCCCGTGAGTGTCATTGGAATTGCTAACCAAATCAGACCCCAATTCTCATTACCATTAGCAGCACCAACCCAAGCTAAATTTGCATTTCCCCACAGTAGAGTGTAGCTGAGTACTGCTAAGGCCAAACCCATATGCCACGCACTGCGCCGCCATATTCCAGAACCTACACTAAATAACAACTGTGCGATCGCCATGACCAACAAAAGACTTGCCCAAACTTCCTGACTTAAAGAAGGCAATAAACGGTCAACGACCGAGCAAATTGTCAGCACAAGAGCAATTTGAGTCATGTAAACCAAAGGGCTTTTTGTCAAAGAACGTCTTTGGCTAACACTCCACAAAGTCACTGTAGACAAAAGTAAATTTATTGAGCGTAATGAGGGATTTTCCACACTAAGCAAAGTCAGTAAAATCCCAAACATGAGTGTTAAACGTTCTGCAAAAACAGCCAATGGCACCTTGTCAGCACGATATAGTTTATTCGCCAATGCCAACATAACAAGGACATAGGGAAATAACCCCACACTTAATAATTCCCAAGGTGCATTGTGAGAATAGGTCAATTGAGTTGCAACAGTCACAATCCATTGCTGGATATTTGCAGGCAATAATCGCCAACCCAGCCAAATTGTCTCCAACCCAATGACAAAAATTGCTCCCACATCCGCCCGCACCCCATTGCGTTGCAAGCGACGGTTGAAAAACCACAAACCCAAGAGACTGACAATGCTCGCTTGCCAAGGAAAGGTTGTGCCAACTGATACTAACCATCCTAGGAATAATAGAACACCGCCCAAGATTTCCCAGAGTCGAGAAGGGGATGTGGGTAGAGGTTGGTTTGTTGATTTTACAGATAACTTATCCGTTACTTTCGTTATATCATCCGTTGCCAACCAAGTTAAAAGAGCGCCGCAAATGCCAATTGCCAACCCTAGTTGTTGAATATCAACTTGGACAATAAAAATCGCCCGTACTAACAGTACGACTAAGGCATAAATAATGATAATCAAAGGCAACACGGCTCGATTCACCTTGACTTCCCTTGGCAAAGGGGGCTTGTCACCTTCAGAAGAGGTTGGGGATATCGGTTGCTGGAAACGAATGCGATAAACAGTTGCAATGGCTGTTCCTACTGTTGCCAAATAAACAGCTATGAGGGGAAAGCCCGGTAATTGCCAACCCCAATGTAAGTAAGATAGCCCCAAAATATTAAATAAAATTGAGTTCCTGACGTGGTTGTTGGTTGCAAACAACTGAGTCTTGCAAGAAAAAACAGTAAGAGATGTGAGGATAACAGAGGCTATGGCAATGACAATCCAGTTGAGAGGGTTTTGCCACAATTGGAAGTTGTCTATTGCCCAAAAGTTGACAGGCACTAACAAAAGGGTAACGATGAGTAGCGATCGCGCCGTCAAGTTTAAATTAGATTGTTTACCAGCCCAAAAGCTGACTCCCCAAAAACTCAAGGTGTAAGCAAGCAAAATTCCATATTGTCCAGAGGGTGGAAACTTATCCCACTGACTCGCAGCTAAGACTCCAGAAGACACTACAACTAAAAACATTCCCAGAAACAACAGCCACCGGACGCTCAATTCTTCTCCAAGTGATTGCAACATTCTGGTGAGAACGTTGGGTTTTGGGGGTGTTTGTGGTGAATTCTTTTGAGGTAGAGGTGTTGGGCGTAAGGTTTTTACATCATTTGCAACAGAATTCGTCAACACCCGTTGTGGTTTCGGTGTTGTTTGAGGTTGCAACGCCACAGCGCACACGAAATGCTCCTGACAAATTTGCCTCACCTGGGCATGAGATATTAAACCCAAGTGCAGCCATATATCAAGCCCGTGCAACAACTCAGGGTGAGAAGATGACAGCCAAAGTTCTATTTTAAGCGGATGGTCAAAGTTAGATGGCATAAATAGCACGCCTTAAGCGCGGTACTTAAATCATCGTTTCAATTAAGGTAAATTTCGCGCTAATTGTGACACTTACTTCCCTGACTGCGTAAATTTTTATTAAGCGATGACTCAGAGCGCTCCGTAGAAGCCAGACGGTTGTTCAATCTCACCTCACAGGGAATAGCGTGTTGGGAGGCTCGGGATGCGCTGAACAAGCACGGCAGTCATATACGCTAGGCAATGTGTGTAGAACAGCCACAGTAAGAATCGGCAAGCTAAAACATCCCAAAAGTCTTTAGGAATGTGCTATGGACTTTCGGCTTTTACGGAAGTTTTATTCTTGTTTTCTCACAAAATCTGTGTATAAAATAATTTCTTAATTCCTAGTAATATTCGGGTCACCTTTATAGAAAGCTTTTGAATGGATTTCTAGCAGAGCGCTGGAAAAAAATCCTATTATATAAAGCTTTTGGTCAAGAGAATATCTGGGAAAGTAGAAAGTCAGAAGTGATGTTTTAGTAAAATACTGTATAAATAGTTGCCTTAATTAACGGATTTTTATAAATTTGTAATTGTATGAACTAGAAATAGTGAATACAACAGAGTTTAACAACCAATTTTCAATCAGGATTTACTCGGTCGCCGCCACGTTTTACCCGTTTTTAAAGCATGATGACTCAAGGCTTTTCCACACCAGGCTTTACGTTTCCAAATCTATCTACTAAAAAGTCTGCCCGCTCTCAAGGCAGTTTTCTACTTAATTAGCTGACAAACTCATCACAAGGAATTTCTTCAATGAAACTGACTCAATTTATAGCAGTTGCGGCGGCTGGCGTTACCCTTTCATTGACCGCAATGCCAGAATCTCCTACATATGCTGCCACATTCACTGAGGTAGGGGATTCCGGTCAATCACTGTCAAATGCTATTAATGTGGGAGTAGATATTAACGCAATTGTGGGAACGATAGATACCACAACTGATGTAGATCTTTACCAATTGAATTTGGCTGATGGGTTATTCATTGCCACAACAGTACGCAATGTGACTAATAATTTAGACACCATGTTGTGGCTGTTCGACTCAAAAGGTAAGGGAATTGTTGGCAACGACGACTCATCCAATACCAGTCAATCTACAATTAGAGCCAACTTGAGTGGAGGAACTTATTATTTGGGAATCAGCAATTACGATATTGAGCCCACAAGTGCAATGGGATTTATTTTCGATTACACCAGTGGCTCTCAAAAAACAAAACTTTTGCAACCAACAGGACCTGGAGGTAGCGCGACTCTCATAAATAATTGGACAATTGGACCAAATGGCAGCAGCCCAAGAGCTACCGGAAAATACCGTATCCTCTTGAACAACTCTACAGTTAAGGCTCAGCCAGTTTCAGAACCAAACGCAGTTTTGGGGCTGGCTACGTTATGTTTAAGCGGGTTACTCTTTTTGAAAAAAGTAGCATCTTCCTACTCGGCTTAGCTATTCCTCACCATTGCCAAAATATTAGAGGTCGAGCCAGATACGGATACTGTTGGCGAATTCGGAAAAGCAGCATACTAGCTGGTTGGTTCGCTGGTTAGTTCAGTGATGAAACGATTAAGAGCCTTCTGAGCAATTTTATACCCAGATGCTTGCTTACCCAACCTCAGTTCAGACAAAACACGGTCAGACCTCACCCTTACCAAGGGTGTGCAAAATGACTAATTACCCAGGCTTTCAGCGAGTTGCATAGTTGGATTATGCAACAACTATGCAACATTACTGGAGTCCAAATGATGACATCAACAACAACAATGTTCAATTACCAGAGATTTAGAACCATAGCGATAACACAGGTAAAAGTAACCGAGTTATAACTGCATTCATCATATTGGTACGAACAACACTCATCAAACATACAGTTACAAGGGATAGAAACATACAATACTATCCCTTGTTCTTATGAGTGCGATCGCAACTGATAATTCATAACGCTATTAGCGAACACATGGTTGATTTATATAACGACGAATTACATATTCATTATTCACAATCAACATAGGGTTTGATAACGCTACATCATATAGAACATAGAAACAATATGATTCGTATTCATGAAATGGCTACTCGTGAACATATAAGTCGATTTCCAATTTTGGTGACATGATTCATTAGCAATTCTTGTGAATGTAAAAATGCTCTAGTCATTTCATTTTTACCGTGTTACGTTTGATTGGTTCGGTTACAAAGTGTATCAAAATATATAGGGAAGAAATACTAAAGCTGTAGAACTATTGGTACTTTGCATTCTTTATTGTTTTGATTATTTGAGACTATCTAATTTGTAAATTCAGGAAAAAATACCCATGATTAACAAAAATTTAGACAGCTTTGATGATAAACAAAACTCTGAAATTATGGATTGTTTACAGGACAATTACGTTCCAACACCGCTATTATTGCCAGAGAGTGAGCCAGTTCACTATCCACAAAAATATAATGCTGGAATTGCCAATACCTCTCAGCAGCAATCAGGCGGGTTTCCACCAGCCGATGTTCTTGGTAAAAACATAGCTGAACAATACAGAGAGCAATTGATATTTAACAGCAAGGCTCACTGTTGGATGCAATATGAATTAGAAAACTCTGGTATTTGGACTAAACTCAGTGATGATGATATTGAGAAAATAGTCAATCAAGAGCTAGAACAAAGAAGCATTAGTGGTTATGGTTCTTCTAGCTACATAAGTAACATAATCCATAAAATGCGACTTGAATTGATGGAGAGAAATTGGGGAGAAAAATCTCCTACAGAGTTACTACCATTTCAGAATTGCGTTCTAGAAATAGCTACAGGAAAAACTCTTCAGCATTCACCAGACAATCGGTTTACTTGGTGTTTGCCACGTGAATTCGATAACTCTAGTAATGAGTTTCCATCGATTGATACGTGGTTGAATGAAGTCACGAACAATAATCAGTCAATCAAAGAAATTCTATTATGCTATTTGGCTGCAATTCTAAAAGGTCGTGCCGATCTCCAACAGTTCTTGCATCTAGTTGGTTCTGGTGGCACGGGTAAAAGTACATTTGTTAAACTTGCAATATCTTTGATAGGTAGTAATAATGTATGTAGCACTACTCTGAACGATTTTTGTGGTAAAACTTTTGGAGTTGCGAATCTTCACCAAAAGCGATTGGCAGTATTTCCAGATCAAAGTAAATATACGAGAGATGTGCAAAAATTTAAGTCACTCACAGGACAAGATGAGCTTCAAGCAGAAAAAAAATATGAACAACCGTTTCAATTTAGATTTGATGGTATGGTCATGATGGCATCAAATGACTTGGTGTTTGATACTCGTAATTTGATACCTAAAACTCAAAACAGAGAGGTTACAGGCTGATGTAGCGCGAGTATATATCTAAATTGAGCATATCAAGTTATCAAATAGTTTAGTCAATTCAATATATAAATATCTTATATAAGTAGTGAGAAGTGATAACTTTCTCTCAAGCCAAGTCAGTACCCCTATTTACTGTTTTCGGGATACATTGGATTGAAGTGAGAGAAAATTGAGAGAAAACAAGTTGGTTAGGGGGCTACGTTGACATCGTAGCGAGCACTGGTAAGGACATTATTAAATGGACGTAACTGGACTCGAACCAGTGACCTCTACGATGTCAACGTAGCGCTCTAACCAACTGAGCTATACGTCCTCAAGCACTTGAACGAGTATAACACGGGTTTAACTGACTTGCCAAGTTCAATTTCTTGAAGTTATGTAAATTATATGAGTTGTAAGTAGTCTATCTTATCTACAGCTGTTTGAGTTTATTGTTTGCCGATCGCAGCAGGTGTTGAGCTTCTGGATAAGCTGTTGTTCCTGGTTTGACGGTTTTCAACTGGTTGATAATTTTCTTGATTTCTACTTGTAGCTGCTCAACTGTAGGGGGAGGAGAATCAATCAGCTTTTGAATTTGTGCATTCACTTGTGTGAGGGTTGCTTGTGCCTCATTTTGTGCTTGCAATCGGGTTTGTACAATCTTCAAGTTAGTTTGGTAAGTAGCCAGCAATTTTTGGGCTTCTGGGTAACCTATCTCTTCAACTTCAATGTTTTGCAATTGAGCGATCGCTTCTTGCCACTGGCTTTCAATTTGTTTCCAAGTATTTGACGGATGAGGTGGATTTTGAGAAGCAATAGCCGCCTTGAAAGCAAATTCCTTAGCAGCCTTAATAAAACTTTCGCTGCGGCTTTGGGACTGCTTCCTTTCCGTAAGCTGCGTCTCTAGTTCTTCAGCTTTTGAACGAATGTCAGCATATTGGTCGTCATAGACTGTTTGGCTACTGTACTGCCTTGCAACTCTCCGGGAACGTCGCCGTCTGGAAGAACTATAAGAATAAACGGTGTAAGAAGTTGGTAACTGCTCAATATGTGCTTGAGCTGACTTTAATTTTTCTTCGCCTAATGCTAAATCTGCTCCTGTAGTCCCTTTCTCGATCGCATACTCTGCCTGTTTGAGCAATGCAGTTGCTTGATTGTAATGTTCGTCTACGCTAAGGGTAGTAGATTCTGAGGACACAGAAGTGGTTAACCCTGACAACAAACTCGGAAGATACGCTATTAGTAACCACAATCCACCCAAACTCGTAGCACCAATAAGAAGAAGCATAACTACCCCCCCTATAAATAGACTTAAACAACCAGGTGGAGTATTAGCTTCAGCCGCCGCTATTAGTGCTTCTTCGCTAAATTGTGGATACGTATTTATAACTCTCTCACGTAACTCATCCAAAGACAGTGGCGAACCTTCCTGAGATAGCAATCTTTCTAAAGGCTTTAACACTATTTCTTGCTCAATTTTGCTAACGTCATCTTCGCCACTGCAATTTTGCACTTCTGCACGCAAAATTTCAAAGGCTTGACTGTTAAGACGATACATAAAGGTTCTCAATACATTACGTTTTTACTTTTATAATTCCCACTTAGGATTGAAAAAGTATAAGTTTTCCTCAGTAGAGAAAGATAATGCATTCCTTGGCTTGATGAGGGCTAAGCGCCCCAATTTCTTAAAGAGTGCTGTTGGCGAATATGCGTCTGACCTCTGACCTCTTTTCCTGGTTCTGGTTAGAAGCGGTTTCACGCCCGATTGACCAGCTCTATTCTGAAAGAAGTCGGGACGCTGACCTGGCTTTATTGGATTTGCTTGAGTTTATTGTTTGCTGATAACAGCAGATGTTGGGCTTCAAGATAAGCTGTGGTGCCTGGTTGTACTTTTCTCAGCAGATTGATAATTCCTTGTATTTGGCTGATGGTGCGGTTTTTATCCACATCTTGGGGATTTGTCGGAGTCGTAGCTATTAAACTTTGAATTTGACGCTGTGCCTCTTCTAAGGCTTCAACGGCATCCTGCTCTGCTTGCCGTCTCACACGGATTTCTGATAAGTTGGCTTGATAGTTAGCTAGTAATTTTTGGGCTTGAGCATAGCCTTTTAAGTCTTGTGTGGGAATTTGTTCGAGGCGTTGGATTGCCTGTTCCCACATATCTTCTATTTGTTTCCACTCAATCACTGTGTGGGGTGGATTTTGTGCTGCTTTTGCAGCTTGCCAAGAAAACTGCTGGGCGGCTGCAATCAAGGCGCTAATTCGCTCGTTATCCGCAGCAAGTCCAACTTCTTCTTTGAACTCTTGCTGGTAAGTTTCCAGTTTCTTTTGCGCTGTTTGCCCTGCTAAGGTTTGAGTGGGAATTTGCTCTAATGTGTCAAGTGCCGATCGCCAAGAAGCGATCGCGGCTTTTTTATCACTAAGTGTAGAAGCTTGTTGATACTGCTGTTTGGCTTTGTTGAGATTGCGATCGCCATCAGTCAGCAAGATTTGAGCATTCTTTTCTTGAAAAACTTTAGCTTCTAGCTGCCCAACCTTGGTACGAGCCTCATTAAAGCCATAAATGCTAAATCGCGAACTATACCACCAATAACTATAGTGATATTCTGACCAATCTTTGAGAAACCAAAGGGGCAATGCATCAAGGTGTTTTTGTGCGAGTTTGACCTTCTCCTCACCTAATTCTAAGTCTGCCGGACTGCTGGCTTTCTCAATCAATTGTTCTGCTTGTTCAACGGTTATAATCGCTTGCTTATAATGATTATCCAAACTCATATAACTGGGTACCAGTAAAATAGGAGCATTTCGTGCCACAGGACGACGAACGATTGGGTAAGGTAGGTTGGCTACCCAAACTATACCTATACCTGTAGGAACACCAAGCAGTATTGCAGCCCAGATAATTTTGCTCAGTATACTGCCCTTTTTTTTATGACCGTGCTGGTAAGGGTGGGTTTGGTAAACCCGTGTTTGTGCCTCTATTTCTTTTTCGATTTCAGCAAGGTTTTTAGGTTGAGGTGCCATTGATGCTGAAGGCTTCAGAATGACAGGCTGTTGGCTTTTTAGTGACGGGTCAATTCCAGAGCTATTCTGTGGTTTTTTATGCTGGGTGTTCCAGGGCAGATGCTGAAAAAAAGACATAAAGTTAAGAGTATAAACATTAACCTATACTCAATATACCCATACGCATATCAATCGGCACAGATTGAGATCCTTCTTAGAGTGGGGGGCAAGTTTTTCAAATTGTTGTTACTATCTGTGCATTGATAAAATAATTATAGTATCTGGTAAAATGCCAACTGCTTTAATCACTGGTGCCTCTGGTGGTATTGGTAAAGCCTTTGCCGAGGAACTAGCTGCACGGAATACAAATCTTGTTTTAGTCGCTCGTTCAGAAGAAAAGCTGAAACATTTAGCCGCGCACCTGCAAGAAAAGCACAACATTCAAGTAGATATTATTGTTGCCGACCTTACAGAGTCAGGTGCTACCGATACTGTGTTTAACACGGTTAAACAAAAGGGATTAACAATTGATATGTTAATCAACAATGCAGGTTTTGGCGACTATGGGGACTTTGCCGAACGGGATGGTGCAAGGCAAGTCAAAATAGTGCAATTGAACATTATAGCATTAGTTGACTTAACTCATAAATTTTTGCAAGGAATGCGGCAACGACGTTCCGGAAGCATTATTAACGTATCTTCCCTTTCCGCATTTCAACCAATACCTTATATTTCTGTTTACTCTGCCAGCAAAGCATTTATTCTCAATTTTAGTCAGGCACTGTGGGCAGAAAATAAACCTTATGGTGTGCGGGTGCTGGTTGTTTGTCCGGGACCTGTTGAAACCAACTTTTTTGTGGAAGCTAAGTTTCCCCAAGCCCTTGCAGCCCAAACCAGTGGGATGTCAACTTCCGAAGAAGTGGTACGCCTATCTTTAAAAGCTTTGGAAAGGGGCGATTCTACTGCGGTTATTGGTGGTTTTACCACTCACTTTATCAGCAAGTTATCTCGGTTTGTTCCTCGTAAAACTTTGCTCTTTTTCTTGGAAAAGCAGTTTAAGGCGACGTAGGTTGGGTTGAGGTACGAAACCCAACATTATCCTTGGAAAAGCAGTTTAAGGCGACGTAGTTTGGGTTGAGGTACGAAACCCAACATTATCCCAATATTTAGGGATTTCCAAGAAATAAATTCTCCCGGAATGTGGTAAGGAATGTGGTACGGGCGTCCCCGCCCGTTCTGTACAAGCGACGCCTACGCATTACATGTACCTCGTTAACTGGACGCGATAGCGCTCTTTTTTCGTGACAGCAATTTCGCCAACTTCCAATCGTCCCTTGCTACGAATAGCAATTAAATCTCCTGTTTTCACCTGGGAACTTGCTTGAGTCACTTCTTTCCAATTGACGCGAACATCTCCTCCGTCAATTAGCTCAACCATTTTACTGCGCGACATCCCAAAACCAGCAGATGCGATCGCATCCAACCGCAAAGAAGCTTCTACTGTAGTCAATTCTTTTTTCTTTGGTTCCCTGACTTTCAGTTCGCTTATATCGATAGGTTCAACTTTTACAGGAACCGATCGCACTTGCTTGAGATGGGTCTGTAGAAATTCTACCAATTCTGGAACGACGATCGCTTGTGCTCCACGTTCCCCCAGAACAATAATGTCCCCCGTTTTTTCACGTATGATACCTGTGCCCAACATTGCACCTAAGAAGTCGCGGTGAGTTGCAGTATCAAAGAGAAAATTGCCAGCTATGTCTAGGGCGGTAACGGCGACTTGAGAGGAATCGAGAGGAATTTCCGAACGAGCAATTGCTACTCTTTGACGTTCAGCTTGTGGATATCCGCCTCCCGCCACCAAATGTACCTCTGTTAAACGGCTAAAACTCTGTTGAATTTCAGCCAACTCTGGTGGAGAGAGAAAATCACTACAAACAACTTCCCATGTCTTAATAGCTTGTTCAGCTAGATCGATGACACGAGCTACAGTATCTCGATTTTCAACACCTTTTAATAGTTCTTCCCTGGGCAGCATTCTTTATAGTTATCAATAATCAGTTATCAGATTTTAGTGAGGGTTTGGCGGTTAGTTGTGAGTTATTTGACATCTTGCACTTTCTCAATAAGGATTGGTAGGCAGTGCTTACGAAATCATAAGTATTGGTGGGCAGTGCCCACCCTACGAAATTATAAGTGGGCAGTGCTTACGAAATCATAAGTATTGGTGGGCAGTGCCCACCCTACGACGACCTACTTATTTCCTCTAACCACTAACTAACGAATTGTTGTATCAGCGTAACCTTGGATATTTTCTGGTTTTAAAGGACGTAATACACGGGTTGCTTGACGGGTGAGACTTTCAGAACCTTGAACTACAACTAGGTATTTGCCAGCATTTAAGCGGTTGCGGTAAGGCAAGGCATCACCACTGCCAAACACTAAGCCTGCTCCTCCACCAACGAATACACTACCCATAGCACCAGCAACAGCGCCTGAGAGTCCGCCAACGACGTGATTGCCGATTTCACCTGCCCAAGCAAAGGTATCCAAACCAGTGATAACGCTAAAACAGGTACCGGCAAAAAAACCAAATGGTACCAACCAATATGCCATGAATATGGCTTGCTTTCGGGCTTGTTCGTTGGGATCGATCAAGCCGAACTCATCAGCACTTTTGTAACCCTTTCCTAAGATTGTAGCTTTTATATCCTCTTTCTCTAAGGCTACAAAAGCCGCTTCTGCCTGGATGCGGTCTGGTAAAACAGCAACAAGGTAATTCATGGCTTAAAAGTTAGATTTAATAAGAGTTTTAGTCCTATACACAGCTTAGCAGTGCCTGCCGAACTCAAAGAGTACTGTTAGCAGAAAGCTCGCTTGCCTTAATTTTCTGCAGTTTTTTGACTGGATATTTCAGTCAATGAGTCAAGTGGTTCGCAAAAATTCTTTACACCTTGTTTTAAAACGTACATAATCACTGGTGTTGCCAACCCTGATGGAAATGTTGGCATTGTTTTGAGATGTTTTAGCACACTTGAAACAGAGCCATTGAGTAAGTCATCGCGAAATTCCTGTTGACAAACCACGGCACGCCATCTCTTGGCTAAAGCATCTAACCACTCTGAATTGGCTGTTTCTGGTTCTTGCCCGGAGCGAATTGCCAAGGTCATGGCGGCATCTTCTAAATCACCCTCACAGTCCTCAATTAAGTCCAGTGCTTCCATAGCTATGGGATCGTCTCCCACTTGTGAGCGTAATTGTGCGATTTCTTTTGCCGTAACTTTTGTCATCAGAACAATTTCTACCTAGCTGAAAATGACACTATTCTGTTATGCTATTCTAATCTGAATTTAAAGTATCAATTATTTAGACAAGCTTTCATAGTTTTTCAATTAAAGACGTACCCTGCAACGATACTTGAACCTGCAGAGTACATCTTAGGTCAATAAGGTTCAGATAAGACCAGAACCCTGATTGAGAACACAACATAGAGACGCGCCATGGCGCGTCTCTACAACGTAATTATTTACACATCAGCCTTAACTGAACTGTATTGCATCTTAAGTTAGATAGGCGGTAAAGAATCTACAGTTTGCAGCCCATAACCCGTCATCGTATGACAATAACTCGGTTACCTAGGTGCTCTTGCAGTGATTGCTCTTTGTAAACGAGCCAAAGCGCGGTTGTATTCCAAAATTGCTTGAATTCGTTGACCTTCCGATCTGGTTAAGTCGTTTTCTGCATCAATAACTTCAGTTTGAGTACCTACACCAGCTTGGAATCGCAAACGTGCTAAACGAAGAGCTTCCCTTGATTGGTCTACTGCTGTAGTAGCTGTTTGAACGTTTTCCAAGTTAGCTTGCAAATCTGAATATGCTTGTTCGACTTCAAATCGAATTTGATCGCGTTGGCTGGCGAATTGGTTTTCCGCAATTCGGATATTAACCCTCTCCTGATTTGCCCTTGCTCTTGCCGCTCCTCCATCAAACAGGTTTAGAGACGCCCTGACCCCTACGGAGTAATTATCTTGAATGCTTTGACCGTCGTCAAACTCGTCTTGGGCGTTGTAGCTAGCAACTAAACTCAATTGAGGACCGAGATCGGAAAGTGCCTGCCGTCGCCGTTGTTCGGCAACGTTACGATCGGTCAACCTTTGTTGTAGTTCAGGACGATTTTGAAAAGCTATGACAATGGTTTGATCTAGTGGAAGATTCCAAAGCCCTGCCAATCTTACAGGTTCTGCCGCACTGATATCAACCGCCTGAGCCAAACTTAATGTTTGGGCTAATTGACGGCGAGCAATTCTCTGCTGCGAGAGAGAATTAGTGAGCTGTTGTTGGGCATTTGCTAGGTTGACTTGCGATCGCAGAACATCAAAACGGGTACTTACACCAGCCCGTTCCAGAGCTTGTGCATCTCGCAAGCTAGCCTGAGCATTGGTGACAGCAGACTGGGCAATACGCACGTTTTCATCTGCTTGTTGCAAATCGTAGTACTGAGTGGTGACATTCAGGCGAATGAGCTCGGACTGAAGCTCAACTTCCAGTTCTGCCGAGCGTAATTGTTCTTCAGCCGCTCTAATGCTGGATTGTCGCCTTCCAGAGGTGTAGAGATCGTATTGTATTTGTGCGCCTGCATTAAAAGATGTACTGGAGCTTTGGTTGTTACTTATGTTTAATTGCCTTTGGAATTCCGTTTGTTCTGGTCGGTCTGCAAAACCAGGTCCACTGCGAGTGACATCGGAGTTAACAGTCGCAGAGGGAAGCAAAGCAGCTTGGGCTTCGCGCACCAAAAATCGATTTCGTTCTAAAGTTAGTAAAGCTTGTTGCAAATCTCGATTATTGCGCCGCGCCAGTTCTAGAGCTTGAGGCAGTGTAATCGGCTGAGTACCGCGAACCCTGACATCCTCTGGTCTTGTTGGAAACTGCAAGGGATTTGGACTGGGGTTGAGATACTCGGGGACTGGCACGGAACCAGATGGGATCGGAGTTGCTGGCGTACTTTGTGTAGAAGAACCATTTTGCGTCACATTTACTGGCGCATTGGGCGTTGAGCTTGTAGAACCCGCTTGAGCCACCTGATTTGGAGCCGTATTTTCTTGCAAACAGCTAAAAGACTTTAAAAGAAGAGAAGCGGAATGCGCCATTTTGCCTTCGCTGTCTTGTTGCGGGCAAATCTTCAGCTGCTCCAGCATTTGTGATAATTTCACCACTGTACCGCTCTGAGTTGTTTCTCTGTGTCTCGGTATTTGAGAGTCAGAATTTTTCTTTTCTATAGTCGGCTGCTGAGACGGCGGTATAGATTTCTCTGGGACAGAGGAGGTTGGCTTTGAGTTCGAGTCGGAAGTCACAACTGAAGTTACAGTTGTCTTCTCCTTGGGTTTTTGCTCAGCATTAATGATTGGATTGCTCTGTCTTTGATGAGAAGAAGCAGAACGAATCTTGGCGACCAAATCGGTTTGCTTTGAGGTAGGTTTAAAGCTTAAAAGTACACTTTGAACCTTCCCTACAGCTTGCTTAACTGGCACACCAGTTTTTCCTGTAAGTATAATTCTGGCATTACCATTATTTCCAGATTTTAAGATAGCTGTAGTGCTGCCACCAGAAGACGTAACTGGGGCTGTCACAGTGTTACCTACAGCAGTCGTTGCCGATTGCTGATTGGTATTGATTGGAGTTCCAGCATCATCATGGTTAGAACTTAAGACACTGGGAGAAGCAATAAGCTTTATCCCGGTTATCTTTATAGTATGAGCAAAGACAGGTTGAGTGGATAACACTGCTACTGTCACACCGGGCAAGAAACTATGAAAAATTTTTTGTCCTTTCACCGCATCCCCTCACACAAAAATATAGCGGCAGAAACGCTTTCTCAGCACAGAACAATATATCACGATGCTAAATTTAGGAATCAGAAGATCGCGATGCCAGCTTTAGGGTTCGGAACTCTGATTGTCTTGAAAACTCTTGACAATGCGAGAAAGCTCTGCTTTTTCATCGATCGTAACGCGGGTTGGAGCACCACTGACAATCCGTTCGTAGTTACGGAAGGAATCTTTAATTTCTGGACCGCCAGCCGTAATATTGTACTCACGGATACCTTTATCATGCCAAGATCCCCTCATTTTAAATACGTTAATTGCCCGCGCCATTTCTCCACGAATTTCTACGTACTGCAACATCAAAATTGTGTCAGTAATTGTAGAAATATGAGAGTCCGTAATTGAATGCGACCCCATAAATTGGTCAGTGGTATTAGTGAAGAAACCCGTGATTTCTTCTTGCTTTGCATAACCCGTAACACCAATGACGAATTGTCGGAACGCATTGTTGCTTACCCCGCGTGCCAAAGCTGAGAGAGAGTCAATGGCAATACGAGACGGTTTAAATTCAGCAATTTCTGACTTTATAATTTGCAAATGGTCTTCTAAACCAGTTGATTCAGGATAAGTACAAATTATTTTTAGTAAACCTTGACGTTCTAAATCTTCAAAATCGATCCCCCATGAAGAGGCATTGCGAGACAATTGAGCACGAGATTCTTCATAAGCAAACAAAATAGACCGTTCGCCATTGATACAGCCATTTTGCAAAAATTTGCTAACCAACAGCGTTTTCCCCGTACCTGTCGCGCCTGTCGCTAAAATAATTGAATCTTTAAAGAAACCACCTCCACACATATTGTCTAAGGTTTTGACACCAGAAGAGACTCGGACATTAGAAGAACGTTGGGTCAGACGCATTGCTCCTAATGGGAAGATGTTGACTCCTTCATTGGTAATTGTAAAAGGATATTCTCCTTTCATATGTGTTGTACCGCGCAATTTGAGGATTTCAATTGTGCGGCGACGACGTTCTCCTTCTAAAACATTACGTACAATTGCCACATTATCAGAAACAAATTCTTCTACTCCAAAACAAGCAACTGGTCCGTACTCCTCTGTTCTTTCAGTGGTAATGATGGTAGTAACGCTAAGTTGCTTCAGACGCGCTACTAGGCGAAATATTTCCCGCCGCACTACTCCTACAGCTTCATACTGCTGGAACACTGCTGTTATGGAATCAATCGATACCCGTTTTGCTTTGTATTTGCGAATTGCGTATTGCAGGCGCTCAATAAGTGCAGATAGATCGAAGTTGCCAACGACATCTTGTCCTTCTGGATCTGGAGAAGCATCAAGTATAAATAACTTCCCCTCATTGATTAAGCGTTGCAAATCCCAACCAAAAATACAAGCATTCTTAATAATATCAGTTGGAGATTCCTCAAAAGTAACAAAAACTCCCGGTTCATCAAAGTAAGTAATACCGTTATAGAGAAATTGAAGAGAAAATAAAGTTTTACCTGTTCCAGAAGTGCCGCTGACTAAAGTAGTTCTACCTACGGGTAACCCACCATGGCTCACGTCATCGAACCCCTCTATCATTGTACGAATTTTTTCTACACCTCCAAGTGACGGTGTCCTGTTTTGTTCTGTATACCCTTTTTCACTCATTGTTAACGCTTATCAATAGGGATGAATCCCAGCTATTTTATAGATAAAGTATCTGTTGGTATTTTCTTGTTATAAGCTATCATACTTTTATTTGCATATAGCTAGAAGCTAGACCACTGCTACAGTGCGGTGCTTCCATATCCTAATTTTTAAATTATTGACACTCACTCTTCAAATTGTTCTTCATCTTCAGTTAATTCTTCATAAAGTAAATCCAACCCAATCAGCACTCTTTCTCTATCCGATAAGTCTCCAATAATTTTGCGAACTGGTGGAGGCAAAATTTTAGATAGTGTAGGAGTCGCTAATATTTTATCCTCTTCTGCCAGTTGCGGGTTCTTTAAGACATCAATCACCTTCAGAGCATAAACGCCTTGAAACTCTTGCTCTAGAATGTTTTTGAGTATTTTTAATGCCCTTACTGAATTGGGAGTGTTCCCTGCTACATAAAGTTTCAGAACGTATGTTTTTCTTTGCTTTGTCATTTGCTTAGCACAGGCTCTAAGTGAATATGGAACTGCACAATGGACTCTCGGCTGTATTCCCAACATTTAGAGGACTTGCCGCCTGCGGTGACTCTCTCACTTTGTTTCATGCAGCGATTTCGGCATCGAACAACGATAAAGCTCGCACAAGTGAGCCAGTACATCAATTAGGGTCAGGCGGTAATCAAGCAACGCTTCATCGCTCCTTCCTTCCAATTTTAACTGTTTGGAAAATTCATCAATAAGCTCCATATGAATTTCTATGATTTGGGGCACAGGAATATTAGCATAAAATACTACCTTGATAAATTTATCAATTTTTTCTGCCAGTGTTTTGTCTGTGGTAAAGTAGTTTATAAGAATTTGACGGTAGTCTGATTTGACTTGTTGCAACAATGCCTGCTGTTCGGCTCTTGTCATTTGTTGAAAAACCTGGTGGAGTTCTAGCTTGGGGCATTTAACTACATAAAAATTTGAGTCTAGCAGTTCATTAAGATTTTGTAGTAGCCACCTAAGTAAATAGTGAATTGTTTATTGGACGTTGCTACAACGGAAAATTGATGGAATCGCGCCAGACTAGTGTAAGCGACTTTGTCTGTGCATCCTAGACTTCTAGGTAGAAGGGCTTGCTTTATAGCAACACCGATTCCCAGATATTCAACCAACTGTTGTAGTCATGGAAATGTAAGCTGAGTCGGTCATTACAAAGCAGTTACATTGCACTTAGAGAAATAAATCACTTGTTTGGAGCAACTACATGGCGCAGCTTTCCAAAAAACAAGTGTCAGGGCTCTACTTTTGGGATAAAGTAAGCTAGGTAAGATTTGGATGACCGCCGGATTTCGCCTTTAGTCAACCTACACATACTGTCTCCGCGATCGTGTTCTATTTTATACACTCTCCTGCCAGTTTGGTAGCCCAAGACTACGGCCTTGGGAAGACGCATAGCAAATTGACCGACTTTTAAATAATGGGTTATTAGCATCTATCTAAATACAGATTTCTCGATTTTGAACCACAATAAGATACTTAAACGAAAATAAACGAATATCGCAATCTAAATCATTATAATTCCTAAAGGTTCTAAAACGAGTATTTGGAGCCATAATTGTCCTAGCTGTCGCTATCAATGGTCAGGAACTCTCTCGTGTTAAACCACAACCTAAATTTTAAAACCAAGGGGCACAAACAAACACCGTTACCCGACCACTCGATGTCCTACGCGGACTAGGATGAAAATTTTCAACTAACCACAGCTATTTGAACTCCTTTTAACTCCTACAAAAAGATTTGTTAGGGATAGCAAAGCTTTTTGTAGATTAGGAGTTAACTTATGAAAAGACTCACTTTGTTGATGTTTTTCTAGAGGATACTGCTTCAAACGCAAACACTTAAGCTTATCTTGGCAGCTACCTAGTGATGCAGACAGGCGCATACTCCCCTAGACGACAGACCCCGTAGCTATATGTCAATGCTAAAGTACCCTCTCTATGAATTTATCGCAACCGTACCCATCTGCATAGAAACAGCAACTCTGGCAGATGTACTGGATGTTTTTGAGAAAGAACAGTGTAACGCTGTTGCTGTCTTGAATAAGCAGCAACAATTACTGGGATTGCTTTACTCTGCCAGTCTACTCCCACAATTACTGGTAGCAGATTCAGAAAAAAGTCATTCAAAGTATTTAAACCTAAAGCAACCAATCTCGGTGCTGGGGCAAAGCTTACTTCAACCAATAGACGCAATACCAGTCTCATTTGGAGTGGAGCAATTGGGCACATTTTTGCGTTCCCGGCAAATTCCAGCAAATATCAATTTGGATTGGGCACTCATTGACTCAGACAGCAAATTTTTGGGGCTTGTAGATAAATCGCGCCTGTTGAAATTTTTGGTTTTTCAAAAAATTGGCTCTAAGGAGGAGGAAAATAATTATCAAAGTTCTCACTCGGTTGTTCAGTCTTCTGTGAGGGCTTCTCAAAAATACGTCGCAACAGGTGGAACTGACAAAACTTCGGTCGGCAATTCAAAGCAAAGAGAATACAAGCAACTGGTTAATAAGCCTCTAATACAGTTATTAGAACGATTGCCTTGGCCCCTGATGTTGCAAACAACTAGTGGCGAAGTGGTCACTCAAAACCCAGCTTGGTGGCAGCAGTTAGGAGCATTGAAAGACCCAGAAGGCGTGAGGCGACAAGTAGAAATAGTTCTGGCAAGTACTCCATCCAACTACTCAACCCAAACAGCTGTGAAAGTTTATCCCTTTAGCAGCAAGCAGGAGTTAGAGGAAAAGATTGCGCCTGCCGTCAGCCAAACTATTGCAGCAAATGGAGTTTCGCACTGCAAAAAATTACCCTCTCTACCTGTTAACCTTCAACAGCAATCATTATCAGAAAATTCTGCTTTACGATGCTTTTTGGATCGGCAACCGGGAACGTGTACCTGCGTTGTTGAAGTGCAAAATGGTCAGGAACGAGTCTGGCAATTTGCCAAAATTCCTTTGGATAGCCCTGAGTTAAGAGCTTTGAGTGCTGAGTTAGAAACAACACTCAGCAATGATTTATGGCTGATGTTAGCCACTGATGTCACCGAGCAACAGCAACTCTGTAAAGAACTCGCAGCAAAAAATGCCGATTTAATTCAACTCAATCGCTTAAAGGATGAGTTTTTAGCTTGTATCAGTCATGAACTCAAGACGCCCCTGACTGCTGTTTTGGGGTTATCACGCTTGCTTGTAGATCGCCACTTAGGAGAACTCAACGAACGTCAAGCCCGTTATGCAGGACTCATTCATCAAAGCGGACGCCATCTGATGAGTGTGGTCAATGATATTTTAGATTTGACTCGCATGGAAACAGGACAGATGGAACTGACGCTGTCTAATGCGACAATTCAAGCAGTGTGCGATCGCGCTGTCTCGGAGGCAAAAGTTATCCATGCTCAAAGTAGCAAAACCACACTCAATACCCAATCTCAAACCACATCTACAACAGAACATCAATTCACCCTATCTATAGAACCGGGATTAGACCAGATTGTGGCAGATGAATTGCGCTTGCGTCAGATGCTGGTTCACCTGCTTTCCAATGCTTTTAAATTTACCGAAACAGGTGGTGAAATTGGGTTGTCGGTCAATCGATGGGAAGGTTGGATTGCCTTTACAGTTTGGGATACAGGCCCTCAATTGCAAATCCAACAAATCAGCCATCAACTCCACATACTCCCTCACATCCAACTCTTTCCCTTCCATTTTTCCTCTCATGTCATTATGTTGGTGGTAACCGAATAATTCATAATTCAAAATTCATGAATTAAGTAACAGTAATTTCGTAGGGTGGGCAGTGCCCACCCTACGAAATTATGTTGGCGGTAACTCGAAAAAACCATCCTCTCCTGGAACGTAATCAATAACCCGTGTAACAGCATCAACGTTCAAAGCACCATAAATATGAGGAAATTTTTCACCTTCTTCAACCCCTTCATAACGAATTTCTGCCTGAACTTGGCTGGGATCGATGTAAAGAAGTACTAATCCTTTTTGATTGTAAAAGAAGGTATTTGCCACTTTGACAATTTGTGCTGGTGTAGAGCAGTGGATAAAACCCTCAGTGTCTAACGTATCTCCGCGATAAACTGATTGAAGTTTTGCTTGTTCCCATTGTTCTTTTTGAGTGATATGTAAAATAATGTTCATAATAGGTTTTTCACAACTTCTGGGTGGGGGAGTTCCCACCATCATTATCAATTATCTGACTGTACAATTTTATAAATTTCATCCATGAGTTGTTCTTGGTCATTTGGTTCATCAGAACTAAAGGCCAAAGCTACTTGGCTTTGATGCTGGTTGAACATTGATATACCCATCTGAATTTTAAGTTTTCCTTTTTGCCAACCATATCCACCTACTCTGAGAATTTGACAATTTGTCACATAGTGATGTTGAATCTCCATTAAATTTATTTTTTTTTGTCCGATAGAGAGTTTGCTGAAAAACTCAAGCATGGAAACTCCAGGATATAAGCTGGTGTATTCATAGATATTCTGTTGCAATTTGTTTCTAATTTCTTCTTCAATCAATTCTTTTAATCTATTAACTGTGAAAGAATCTTTACCCAAAAGTACAACATCATCATCACAATCAAGAGGTATAAATTTATCGTTCATAGCAATACCAGTATAAGTTAATTGAGGTAGATAGCGATCGCCTACCTCATAATTTAAACTTGCTTTACTAGATATTCTGCCAATTCATTAACATCAACTTAATAAAAAAATGATAAAAAAAGATAAATAATTTGTTTGTATTCCATGTTAAGTATATCGGTAGAAGTAAAAGCACTCGTGTGAAAAAATGTAAAAATGGCTACAATTATTACAAATGACAAAAGACGACCAAAACTTAACTTGGAATACAAATATTTGGAGCACACAGATTGGGAAATTGCAGCGTTGTTACTGTGAGCATATTTAAATCTACGCGGCGAATAGCATGGTTATTTGTATCAGCAATATATAAATAAGAACCGATTGCACTCAACCCCGAAGGTTCAAAAAAACGAGTATTTTTACCTTGACCGTCCTGCAAACCCGCTGAACCATCGCCAAGCACGGTTTGGCAACTCCCTGTCTGGGGGTTCACGATTTTAATCTTATGGTTGTAGGTATCTGCTACCCACAAGAAATTCTGTAAAGATTCCACCCCCAAGCAATGCTGTAACCTCACATCGAAACCTTGTCCGTCAACATCACCAAAGCCGAACAAATCACCACTACCGCAAACAGTTCTAACTGTTCGTGGTTCAACCAATCCCACAGCGCGAATAGAACTTCCCTCACTATCGGCAATGTATAATTCTTGCCCATCGGTGGTAGTACCGCTTGGTTGGGCAAAGGCAGACTCCGCTAATTTACCATCAATACAAGCTTCTGCACCCGTACCGGCATAGGTTTTCACAATGGCAGTTTCTAAATCCATTTCCCAAATTTGGTGAGAACCAGCCATCGCGATAAACAAGCTATTTTCAACTTTTTCTAAATCCCAAGGGGAATTCAAAGCTGTTTCTTTTGCAGCGCCACCATGAGGGCGAATATTACGGCTTTGCTTACCTGTTCCAGCAATAGTTTCTACGACTTGGCGTTTGAGGTCAACTCGTCGGATTGCGTGATTTTCTGTATCAGCAACGTATAAAAGATGATGTTCTCCGTCAAATGCCATTCCTTGAGGTGCATAAAATTGACATTCGTTGAAGTTCCCATCAGCAAATCCAGGTTGCCCAGTTCCAATCAAGTGTAAAATTTGCCCATCTTGTGAAGACGGGTTTGATGTTGTCTTTCCATTCAGTAAAGTTGCTGGCTGCTCAATCAACCTGTCCCTACTCATGACAATGCGGTGATGTCCGGAATCAGCGATAAATAAACCTGCTTGTGTCGCCAGAACTTTCCCAGGAAAAGCTAGGGGAGTGATAAGTGGTTGGCGCTGTTTTTCCAAACTTAGGCTGAGTTCTTGAAAATTAATGGTGCCTTTTTCTTGATGTTGGAGAATTAGCTTTTCTATGAGTTCATCTAAAACGTCACGATTTCCTTCACCAGAGACGGAACCAATTGCATAACCTTGTGGATCTATCACCATTATTGTGGGCCAAGCACGCACGGCATATTGTTGCCAAACATGGAAACCGATGTCAACTAAAACCGGGTGTTCGATGTCATGGAATCTAAAAGCGGTATAACGTAGTTTTTCTTGATGAAACGTAACAAATTTGTGGGGATATGCTAGCAAATGGTAAGTGTATCGGCTAGCATTTATGTTTACAAAGTGAATATGTACAAAAAAGATCTGGATTTCATGAGGTACACTCTTGTAGATTGGCATAGGAGAGGAAAAATAGAATGCGCTCAAGTCGCTGCGCTCGCCTTTCAAAAATAAAAAGTCAAAAATCAAAAGTAAGAACCCCTTTGATTTTTTTGAGTTTTAAGTTTTGACTTCCCGAAGGGCGGTCAATATGTGATAATAATTTCTGGGAGGTGATGAACCCTTGCTAAAAAAGAAAAAAGGTTTTAATAAAGTTCAGAAATCCTTGCAGTGTAAATTACTTCGAGAAGGATTTGATTTAACGGCAACTAAAGCCCGTTATAATGAAGCCGTAGCTTTTTATTTTGCATTGGTTAATACTTTCCCAGAACACGTACTATCAGATGATTGTGAATTATCAGGGTGGTATGCTTATGAAGCTCTTACCTGCAAAGGAAGTCAATACGAATTCAGAATTGATATTCCAGCAGTTTTAAGGCGTTCAGCTATCCGCAAAGCCATAGGTGCTTGGTGCTCGTGGAATAGTAATTATCAGAAATGGTTAGCCAGACCTCGAAAACACAAACATCATAAACCCCCCGTTCAACCACGCCAATTTAATTTCTCTCCCGGCTATGATGCCGGGATGTGGAAGGAAGATACAGGCAATTCGATTGTGCTGAAAATTTTGGTAAAAGGTCAGTGGAAATGGATTAAGTTTCACTACCTTTCACCTAACTATCAGCATGATGATAATGGATTAAACGGTTGGCACAAAGCATCGTCAAGTCTTGTAATTAAAGCTAGCAATGCTTTTATTACCTTTACGTTACAGAAATATATACCAGCTACGGGAGGATGTCAGAAATTATTAGCCAAGGGCTCTGTTCGCGTTCTGGGAGTCGATATAGATTTAGATCGTTATATTGCTATTCTATCTGTTCTAGAAATCGCAGCTAATGATAAGGTTGTTGAAGTTGCACGTCGCTTCATCAAACAAACCCATCATACACAGCTTAGGAAGAGAGATTTAGGACTCATAGCAATCCGAATGAAAAAAACCGGAATAGTACACAAAGGTTTCTGTAGCAAGAGATGGGCGAAAATCTCTCAAAAAGAGAAAGAAGTAGGAAGAGCTATCGCAAGACAAATCGTGGAATTTGCTCAGCACTGGCAATGTAGTGTGATTTGTTTTGAACATCTTCTCAACTTGAAACCATGCAAAGGTAAGTATTCCAAGCTCTCAAACCAGAAACGAGCATACTGGTTAAAGTCGAAAGTGTTTCATGAGGTCAATCGCGTTGCATTCCAAGATTATGGAATTCTTACAACTCGCGTCAATCCCAGAGATACTTCCAGACTCGATCCTTGGGGACAGGAGTTAGCACGCCTCGACAATTATAGTGGGAAATTAGCCATTCATTTAATTCAGCAGGGTCAGCTTGAAAATATTTACCAAAAAGGGGCTAATTTCGTAGTTAATGTCAAGACTTCCTATTCGGCTCACTCCGGTTTGAACGCGGCGAGAAATATCGGATTAAAAGCAATATTACGTCACAGAACTCAAGCAGTATTCGTACTGCCCAAAGCCTCAGACAAAGTCATTTGAGAGGTGTGTGTTCATCCAAAGAAAGGTCAGCTTCGACCACGATCAACACATTAGGCCAGGGTAGGCTGCCTAACTATTCCTACTAAACTACGTCATCTAGGTGGTTGGGTCTAGAATCCGCTTGCTACTCATGACGACTACAGAGGAGTACATGAAAGTGAACGATGAAAAACGGGTAATTACTACGTTTTACTACGTTTTATCGACTACTCGTAACGCAGGATTGCTTGACGAATGTTGTCGCTTTCCTTTTCATTGTCAAATTTGGCACTGTGTACGCCAATAACTGTCAGGCTATCTTTATATTTCTGTTCGAGATATTTTAAGTCTGGGAGGATGTGGAGGCAGTTGATACAACAGTATGTCCAAAAATCTAAAATAATCACTCGACCCCTAAGTTGTTTCAGAGACAATGGTTTGTCCGTGTTTAGCCAGGGGTAATTTTGCGGGAGTTCGGGCGCTCTAACACGAGGAGCCATAAAGTTTTCTTTAGACTTAGTGCCGACTATTGCTTTATGTTTACCACAAGAACGCTCCTCCGGAAGACAAGGAATAGGCAAATAGAATGATTGGACTGTTCAAGTTAACCACTACCGAATTGTCAGCTTGGGTACGACAAGCGAGAACCGTGTCACATCAAGGACAAGTTCTCGATCGCATTCCAAAGCTGGCTTTGGCTAATGCTGATTGGTTCGCAGTTTATATTTATTCGGTCACGGGGCATATTTATAGCGAGGGGGACACATCGCTTGTTTTTCCGCTCATGAGCACAATTAAGCCGTTTTCGCTGCTGTATTTGCTAGAACTTTTGGGAGCAGAAACAGTTTTTCAGTGGGTTGGGGTTGAGCCATCGGATGCGCCATTTAATTCCCTAGAGCAATTGAAGAGCGATGGTGGAAGACCCCGCAATCCCATGATTAATAGTGGAGCAATTACCCTTGCCGATCAGTTACCAGGAAAAAGTGCTCGCGATCGCGCAGAAGGGTTGTGTCAGTGGTTGAATCAACAAGCGGGATGTCAACTCAGATTAGATGAGATAATGCTTGCTTCTGTACGTTCGGTAGGTTCTCAGGTGAATCAAGACATTACCCGTTACCTTGCTCAAGCAGGATATGTTGAGAATATGGAAATGGCTCTTGACACTTACGAGCAAATATGCTGTTTATCTGGAACCGTGGCAGATTTAGCCCGTCTGGGTTTGCTGTTAGCTTGTGGAAATGGACAAGTTGAGCTATCGCATTGTCAAACTGTTAATAATCTAATGTTAAGCTGCGGCTTGTATGAATCTTCCCACCACTATGGTTTACACATTGGTCTACCTATGAAATCAGGTGTCAGTGGCGCACTTTTAGCAGTAGTTCCCGCTCGGGGGGCGATCGCCTGCTACAGCCCTGCTTTGGACAGTGTGGGGAATCCTGTCGCTGCACTTGCCTTTGTCGAAGCTTTTTCTCAAGGCTTGGCTCGGGTGCATGAAAATTTTCTAGGTAATATTAATATATCTATGCTGAATCAGCGTAAAAATGATGCAGAGTAGTATAAAGCTTTCCTCGTAGCCTTTTTTATGCAATAGTAATAAATATAACAACTTTTGACCAATCTGTATCAGTGTTTCTGGCAGAAAGAAGAATGGGAAAGGATAAAGGATGAAAAATAGGTTGATAAATGGATATCTACTTCATACTTCATCCTTCATACTTCATACTTCAAGCGGGGTGTATCTGCCAGTAAACAAAAGATAGAGGTTAACAAAGATGGACTTTGTAGTTGTTCCTTTTATCGTGGGCTTTTTCCTATTAGCCTATAGCTCATGGTTAGAAGAAAGTAAAAACAAAGACGGATTCACAAAGCTGTTTACCTTTGTCATATTTGTGTTTGTTGCGACAGGGCTGACATCGACTTTTCAGGCTACTGCTTCAAGACGGATGCAACAAGCTAACGAAAATAATAGTACTAATGTTCAACAAGAAGTAACAGGGTGCAACAACGAGCCTGATGGAGCAGTCACTTATTAGCACGTCAGCTGTCAAGCGAATACTTATCCTCTGGTCTTTCGTCTGTTGTTACGTTTAAAGAACTACCCCGCCCGTGTTAAGACATGGACGGGGTTTCTCGTCTCTTAGACCAAGCTTGCCCAAGAGTCAGTAGCAGTAAGTGAACTAGATCCTAACCGCCGTTAACTCCGCCCGTGCAAGCATGGACTCTGAATGCACGGCAGTTTTTGTTCAAAAATCACACGGGATTCCCATAGCAATTTTTCTGTTATTTAACCCATGCTTAATGGGAACTATAGAGACGAACCTCAAGAAACGGGATACGGAATAATACCTACAGGTCGTGCTGTTGCTTTCAGCATGAGCAAGTCCGTCGGTCATACTCTAAGCTTTGTTTCTGTTTGGAGATCGCAATGTTGAACAGATGGTGCCGAAATTAGATGACTCATATCAATTTTAGGAAACTTGTAACTCAAAAAGAAGTTGTAAATATACTCACTTCTCTTTCCCATGAAATGAGCACGGCTTTCTGTATACAAGATACAAACGGCAAATCACTAATCGGCACAAACAACAATGGTTTGGCTACTAGACATTCCGTAAAGCTATTGGATGAAGATATTGGTTGGGTCATTGGTGATTGTAAAGCGGCTACCGTTGCCTTTTTACTTTCCCATTTAGCACAACAACAGTATGAAAAGAAGTTACTAGCCAATGAATTGTTAGAAAAATATCAAGAAATTGACTTATTTCATGACATTTTTACACGGGTATCGGCAAGTTTAGAGCCCAAAGAGGTTGCTCGGATGATGCTTGAGGAAGCCAGAAATTTGATTCAATCTACTGGTGCTTCTATTCTTTTGCTACACCATAATACGGGTCAGTTAGAAATTCTTTGGAAAGATGGTTCAATCAACTGGCTGGAAGAACCTTTAATACTTGGTCAAGGAATTATTGGCACAATTCTGAGTTCGGGTCAAGGTGAAATTGTTAATGATGTCTTGTCAGATTCTAGATTTGTTAATAGCGACGTAAATTTTCATTCTTTCATTTGTTTACCTTTGATAACTAAGAAACAGGTAATAGGAGCAATTATAATCAGTAGTGAAAATCCCGTGAACTACTCAAGCAAAGACCAAAAAATACTGACTATACTAGCCCTGCAAACTGCCGTGGCAATTGAGAAAGCTCTGCTATACAAACAAAGTTGTAACGCTCTTCAAGTAGCTCAGGAACAGACACAACAACTCCAACGCACCCTTTACGAACTGCAGGAGACACAAACAAAGCTAATTCAAAGTGAGAAAATGTCTAGCTTGGGACAACTAGTTGCTGGAGTTGCTCATGAAATTAATAACCCAGTTAATTATGTTGCAGGTAACCTCAATTATGCAAAACAGTATAGCCAAGAACTGCTTAACTTGTTGCATCTTTACCAAAACTACTATCCCGAACCAGTTTCAGAGATTGAGGTTTTACTTGAAAATCTAGATTTAGAATTTTTAAAGCAGGATTTCACAAATCTGCTTGCTTCGATGCATTTAGGTGTTGAACGCATTCGTCAATTGGCAATGTCCTTGCGAAATTTTTCCCGATTGGATCGGGAAGAAATGAACCCTGTAAATATCCATGAAGGAATAGATAGCACACTGCTCATTCTAGAAAGTCGCCTTAAGGCAAACCAAAGGCATCAAGATATAGAGATTATTAAAAATTACGGCAATATTCCCCCAATTGAAGGTTATGCCAATCAGATAAATCAGGTATTTATGAATGTTATTGCTAATGCCATTGATGCTATTGAAGGACAGAAAAAGTTAGGTCAAATCAATATTTTTACGTTACTTAGATCGGATTTAAATTCTATAGACTGGCAAGCAACGGGTGCAAGTTCTCAATTAAAAGACACAGTCAAAAGTTATTCTTTAGACTTTAACTTTCAACAATTTCCTAGCATTGTTATTTTAATTAGTGATAACGGCTCCGGTATGGATGAAACCATTCAGACACATTTGTTTGAGCCTTTCTTTACCACTAAACCAACTGGTAAGGGTACTGGATTGGGGTTATCAATCAGCTCGCAAATTATTGCAAGGCATGGCGGAATACTGCAATGTGTATCCCAGCCCGGACAGGGAACAACTTTCTGGATTGAAATTCCAGTCAGCCAAGCTCACCTCAATTCCTTGGATACAACTGCTATAGTATTTTAGCCAATTTATTAAGGAAAATTACAACAATGATAAATTATACAAATACTACAAACTCAGATCGTAAACCGACTCGCCTCTATTTTAAATTAAGTATTCGCGATCGTTTGATTTTGTTATTTTGCAGCCTTGTTGTTATCAATTTAGTTTCTGTTGGTATTGGAGCAATAGGTTTAAATCGCGTCCGCAATAGTGGTCCACTACTGAATGCAATCGGTTCAGAGCAGATGTTGACTTACAGGTTAGCTTATCTAGCAAATATCCGAGCGCGGAAAACCAATGCTCGGCATAAAGTGACTATTGATGTCAGTATTAGGGATGACATTCAGCAGTTTGAGAACTTACTGACTGTTATGGAAAAAGGTTCAACGGCACAGGGACTCATGCCAGTTTCCGAACCAAAAATACTTGCTCAACTGGAAAAAATTGCAGACACATGGCAAGTTTACCGCCAAAAAATCGAGAATTACCTAATGGCTTCTCCCCAAAAAGAAGATGAGTATCTCGAGCAAATCAACAACTTGACTAGTTTCTTAACAAATTTGATGGATGTGACAACAAAAAATTTGGAGATACAGACTGCTGATACAGCAACTCAAAGTCAAAACTTACTGTTGACAGCATTGGTACTGACCTTATTGTCAATACCTGTATCATTCATCATGGTCTCTCAAATTATCTACGCTCTTACTCAAGTAACCACAACCGCTAACCAAATGGCAAAGGGTGAGTTGAATGTGAGAGCTAAAGTCACTTCAGGGGATGAAGTGGGTATACTTGCTTCTACACTTAATACAATGGCTGAGCAAATTGGCGATTTGCTGGGAGGGCTGAAAATACACAGTCAGGAACTGGAAAATGCTCTGATTTATTTAAGTAACATCATTGATAATTTGGTAGATGGTCTTTTAGTGACAGATACAGAATGCCAAATTAAGCGGTATAATCCAGCATTACTGACAATGTTCGCTCTGAAAAATGGGGATTTAGCGGCTCAAGATTGTAATGCTTTAGGAAATTCTAAGGTAGGTGAACTTATAGAACAGACACGGCAGAGATTTGGAGAAGTTTTTACAGCAGAACTCGAATTAACAGGTGGGCGTGTTGGTCAGGCTGTAGCAAGAGCAATTGTCAAAGATTCTGAAACGGTAGATGGGAATACTTTTCTGGGTTCTATTATTTTGATTCGAGATATTACTGCCGACAAAGAAGTGGATCGCATGAAAACAGATTTTATCTCTACAGTTTCTCATGAACTGCGAACGCCCCTCACTTCAGTATTGGGTTTTGCATCGATTATTCAAGATAAGTTGGAAGAACTTGCCCCACAAATCGATCCAGAACATCGCAAAGCTCAACGCAATCTCAAACAAATTCAAACAAATATCAGTATTATCGTGTCTGAGGCAGAGCGACTCACAACTCTCATTAATGATGTTTTGGATGTTGCCAAAATGGAGGCTGGCAAAGTTGAATGGTATATGCAGCCAATTTATATAGGAGATGTGATTGACCGAGCAATAGCAGCTACATCTTCTCTGTTTGAAAAGAAAGGATTGGAATTAGTTAAAGTTTTTGACCCCAACCTACCTCTTATTCTAGGCGATCCCGATCGCCTGATTCAAGTCATGATTAATTTAGTTTCCAATGCTGTGAAATTTACTGAGCGAGGTCACATCACTTGCCAAGCACAAATTCATCATGGAGAAATGCTTGTAAGCGTTAAGGATACTGGTATTGGTATTGCTACAAACGAACTGCTAAAAGTGTTTGAGAGATTTAAGCAAGTAGGTAATACCTTGACGGAAAAACCCAAAGGTACGGGTTTGGGATTACCTATCTGCAAACAAATTGTAGAACATCATAACGGTCGCATTTGGGTTGAAAGTGAGCCTGGTGTGGGCAGTACTTTTTTCTTCACTTTGCCTCTGCTAAATAAGAACCTTGAGGTGGAAAAAATCTCTATTAATACTTTAGTTAAGCAATTAAAAGAGCATGTTGTCACTGCTACTCCCAATTTTATACAGAGATACAAAACAATTCTTGTTGTTGACGATGACGCTCACATCCGTGAATTGTTAAGACAGTCTTTGGAAGCTGAAGGCTACAACGTTCGAGAAGCCAAAGATGGTATGGACGCGATCGCTCAAGTAAAAACCGTTAAACCCGATCTCATTATTTTAGATGTGATGATGCCTCAAATTAATGGTTTCGATGTAGCTGCAGTTCTCAAAAATAATCCCCAAACCATAGATATTCCCATTATTATTTTGTCAATTATTGAAGATAAGGAAAGAGGTTATCGACTGGGTATCGACCGTTGCTTAACAAAGCCAATTTATAAAGAAGAACTACTCAAAGACATTAGTGTATTGCTCTCCCAAGGAGCCTCAAATAAAAAAGTATTAATTGTTGATACTAATGCTTCTACCTTACAAACATTGTCTGATGTACTACAGGCACAGGGATATCATGTGGCAGAGGCTTCTGATAGCCAGGAATGTATTGAGAAGGCGTTAGCAATACAACCTGATATGATTATTGTGGACTTACATTTTCAAGAACAGAATCGTTTAGTGAAAACATTGCGTTTTGAAAAGGGAATGGAAAATGTCTTTTTTATTTTACTAACAGACAAACAACCCTAGGAGTGAGTATGGCTAAAAAAGTATTAATTGTAGATGATGAACCGAATATTTTAATCCTTATGGAGCAGGCTTTGGAGAGTTTAGAAGATGAGGAAATCGAGTTTTTCACTGCTGTTAATGGTGAAGAAGCATTGGAAATTATTAAGACAGAAAAGCCTAACCTTGTGTTTATGGATGTAATGATGCCAAAGATGAATGGATTAGAAGTTTGCCATACTGTTAAACACCAACTAGGAATACAGGATGTTTATATTGTTATGTTAACCGCTAAAGGGCAGGAGTTTGATAAGCAAAAAGGCAGCGATGTTGGTGCAGATTTTTACATGACAAAACCTTTTCGACCTAAAAATGTTTTAGAAATTTCCAAAACTGTACTTGGTTTATAACTATGGGCTGATTTTTATCATGTCTGTTTAAGTCTGAGAAATCCAAACCTTTCAAAGATAGATATAGCTCGATCGCTTTTCAGAAAATTAATAAATTCTTGAGCTTCAGAAATATGGTTGCTATTTTTCATGACTGCTATGTTAGCGATCGCGGGAGAATGAGAACCTTTAGGTGAGATTGCTAATATCTTAACTTTCTTTGAACGTTTGGCTTCAGTCAAAAAAGTTATACCAACATCTACATGACCTGTTTCTACATATTTAAGAATTTGCTGCACATCTTGTTCTTCAAAAATCCCTTTTTGTTTAATTTTTTCATAAATTTTTAAAAAATCTAGAATTTGTTTGGCATAAATTCCCGCATCAATGTTTTCTGAGCCTAATCCAACTCGTTTCACCCTACTATTAACTATATCTTGAAAATTTGAAACCCCTGTAAAATCTTTTAATCCAATTAACACTATTTCATTCTCTATCAATTCTTGGCGACTTTTTTCCAAAACCAGCCCTTTTTGCTGCAACTCGTTCATGGGTTGAGCAGACGCTGGAATATAAACATCAACAGGTGCTCCTAATTCAATCTGCTTTTTTAAAACACCTCCACCAGTTATGTTGTAATTTACAATAATATTGGGTTGCTCTTTTGTGTATAATCTAGCAATATCTTCCATTGCATCTCGAAATACAGCAGCAGCAGAAACAGTCAAAGCTACTGATTTTACCTGTTGTGTGTTACAACTATTTAAGCCTAGAGGTAAGACAGTACTTGAGCTAGCTAACATGAGAAATTTTCTTCTTTTCATAAAGACAGCACCGTTCCTTAAGTATTAGCACAATCCAGAATCTAATTTTTTAGATTGCTGCTTTTTTAGCGTTCCCAAATCTAGCTACTCTCTAACAAATTAGATATAAAGTTTTATATCAATTATTAATTTAATAAAAATCACGATTTCACGCTTAATTTCTACACTTATGGGTTAATATTCATACCAATTATGTATAAAGGTTCGCCTTATAAAACTTCCCTGTAGTCCCCCCGAAGTACGCCACCACAGTAGCTTTATAAGCCTTACCAATCCAAATAATGATAATAAGAATTCACAGGATAAATTACCCAAAGCACTTGACAAATAAGGGAATTACACTCTTATATTGTAAGGGTTTTAGTTAATTACGGTGAAGTGTATGTAGAAAGTCGTTAAACAAATCAAACAACCTAGCCAAGTTGAACTTGAGGCAAATAATATCAAATACCAGCTTTGGAGATTGGATGATTTTGAGTATACAAAGCTCGGACAAAATAGCGGTTACATCAAAAATTGATTTGAACAAAACTGTAAATTAAAATAGTGTTTTTTATGATATTATATACAAAGTTAATCAAAAAAATCTTGATATTTTCCGTACCAGTTATTCTTTTATCCCACTGTAAAATTTTAAATCAATCTTCATTAAAAGCAGCTACAAACTGTATCGGTCGAGATAGGAATTTTAGCATAAGTTTTTTCAAGACTAATAATCAAGGCAAGAGATATGAGAAAGGAATAAATCATGTTATTGTTTTTAATCCAAAAGCAAAGGAGTTAGATTTTAAAGTCAATGTTGGTCTATCGCATAACCTGTATGCAAGAGATAGTAGGGGTAATATACGCCGGGACTATGTACCAAAAGTTTTCCGTGAAATTATTGCCGAACAAAATTCACAATTAAACGGACAAAAACCAATAGTAGCAATTAACGCTGATTACATAGGTACGGATGATAAACCTCAAGGATTGAATATTTCTCGTGGAGTAGAATATTCAGGAGCGTTTAAAAACAAACGTTCTTCTTTTGGAATTTCAGGAGGTACACCAAGTCAACGTCAGGCTACAATCCAGGTAGGAAGGAGAACGAACAATATTTTGAATTATAACTTAGTGGGAGGGAATGGGAGATTTTATCGGAACGGCAAATTTAAAGATATTTGTAAAGATTTGGGAGAACTTGCCTGCAAACAAGCCACAAATCGCTCTATGGTAGCTGTTAGCGATCGCGGTTATGTGATTTTGTTAGTTAACGATGCTAAAGCCAATTCAGAAATTGAGTTATCTCAGATAAATCAAGAACTTTTGCCAGATATGTTTGACAATGTTCTTGAAGGAATTGCTCGAAATAATTGCTTGGGAAAAATCCAAGAAGGAATGTTGTTTGATGGTGGTATGTCTCCAGGTTTGTACTACAACAACAAAATATATGTGGAGAACTTAGGACCAATTGGTTCAATATTTTTGATATATAAAAATCCTCAAAAGTAAAAGCTTGATGGAGTAGGTTTTAGCTCTATCAATGTAGGAGATCGGCTAAGATGAAGTGAGCGATCGCACTCATTAACACCATAGCATTCTTATAGAGAATCAAGACAAAGTGTCTTTATTACCTACAGTAGCGGCAAACAAGCTTCGTAGAATTGCTAGGTTATTATTGAAGAAAAGCTTTCTCTACCGTAGAAGGCACGGGTAAAATCATGAAGATTGACAAAATCGAAAGAATTTTACAAAAATTTGCTAGTCATACGCTAGGTTTTCAGGGTGTAGCACTGGTAAATGCCCAAGGTCAGCTAATCACATCAATTGGCATGGATGAGAACGCTACACTCAGTATGGCTAGCATGATGATTTATTTGACTGAGCGTACCCATAGGGAATTGGGATGGGAGGTAGTGGAGCAGATTGATGTTAAAAGTGCAGACGGTTAATGCAAGCTAATATCTAAACCATTCAGCTCTGCTTCAGGTGAAACTCGCAAACCCACTGTAACTTTAATTGCTGACCAAACAAACCAGCTAAACACAACTGTGAATATACCTACACAGAAAATACCAAGTAGCTGAATTAATAATTGATCCAAACCCCCACCATAAAATAATCCTGGTTTTGGACCAGGGTTAAACAGGGCAGTATTCCCACGAAGATTATCTTGTTGAGCGACGCTAAATAAGCCTACAGCCAGTTCCATTAAAAAACCAACCATTTGTTCCAAAGAGTGGGTTTGTGTTATCACCAAACATGAGACCACAGCCAATTCCCCAAAAAGCCACCGTCGCTAATGCAAATACAATGAAGTTTTGAGCTAGAATATTAACGGCATTTTTATGGCGGCATAAACCTGCTTCCAACATTGCAAAACCAGCGTTCATAAAGAACACTAAGCAAGCAGTGAACAAAACCCATATAGTATCCACAGCAGTTTCCAACTTTGAAGGGGTGCTTGATGTAGATGGAGAAGTCTGTGCAACTGCGGCGCAACTCCAAATCACTAAAATTATCACTGCCAAGAACAAGCAGGATGACCAAGTTGATGACAACCAGCTTTTTTGGCGCTTTAATTTTTTGAGCTTTGGTTTAAACATTAGTTTCATACATCACCCTTATCATCGTCATACATAGGCGGCAAGCCATAACGCTCATGTAGCTCTCGATCTATCTCTCGCAGTTTGTCCACTACCTTGTTTGGACCTCCCTTTAATGCTTCTTTGAATTCTGGTTCCCGACGCTTTTCTTCCTCAGCAAAAATCTGCTGGGCCTGTTCCATAGTGCCGTCTTGCTCAATAAAGTAACGAATCGCTGCTTCACCAATTGCAAAAGTTATGGACAGATCTGATTTGGTATCAGTTTGTTCAACACCCAATTGTTCCAAGAATTTTTCGGCTTCAATACTTTGGTCTGCGTTAGTAGCAACTTGGGCAATCATATTGACTAAGCGATTTCGGATAGACAACACCAGTTTTGAACGACCAAAAAGAACCCAACCAGCAAGAAATGCCAAACACGCGGCAACAAACGTATAGTCCATAGCTAAAGCTTTCTTGAGTCTGGTGGCAGCGGTTGCTCTTCCAAAGCCCTGTTTAGCAGCTTCGTCAGAAATACAGCTATATATCCGTAGAGCAAGTTCTTCAATGTTGTATCGTTTATCTTCATACTCACTCCATAACGTACAAACATGAAGATAAATTGAACTCAGACTTTTATACTCGGCGACTCTCGCCATAACGCAATCACGAATATTAGCTTCCTTTACTTGCAGTTTTGCCCCTCTATTTTCTCCATGACCAAGCAGTGCAATGTCTTGGATTTGTTGGGGAGCGATACAGTTAAAGTAAAGTACCCATCTGGCTCAACTCTGGGAATTCCTGGATTCTGCAAATTTCTTAAAACGGTGGCTTCGCGTTTCAGCATTTCCACCCACCTGGGTCCATCTTCTTTGAGCACCTTTAGAACTCTTGGTGTTCCTCTATCATCCATCTCAAAGGTTTCAGTATAGTTTTCTTGGCGCGGTTTGTGCAGCAATCGAACTAGTTTATACCGCTCATTAACCCTCTTTTGTCACTCTAGGCAGAAGAAAATTGGAAATAAGGGACATTGAAGTTTTGAAAGATTGAGCAAATACGCCCAGCTTGCTGGAGTCACTGGAGGAGGGAACCCCTTTACCGCGAGTGGAGCCTGTGTAAGACCTGCAAATCGCCAGATTTAAAGGCAACGGTCTATGAAGCTCGAAGCCCATCACTTACCGCGCTTTTCGGTAGTGTGGGTAGTTCACGAATCCTATTTGATTTTTGAAACATAGGTAGTAGGTAGGGCTGTGCCGCACACATTGAACAATGGTGGGCACTGCCCACCCTACGACTTGGAGATTTTTCAAAAATGATTTAGGAGTGCTATGTGAACTTTGAAAGGAATTTTAATAAAAAATAAATTTTCACGGGAAAGCTGGCAAATCTGCAGAAATCACCCTACGTGGGTAATGCGAGAGTGAATCTTGCAAGACTACCTTGGACTTATAGAAAAGCAATTATATAGAGCGTACAATTCACGGAGGGTGAATAATGACACAAGCTAGTGATTTCAATACAACACTTGAGGCTGCAGCTCGCTCTGTCAGTCTGCCAATCGTAGTACAGGGTGACACTGGTGACGCAGTGAAATACATACAACAATTACTGAACGCTTACAGAAGCAAGATTGGGGATGGAAGTGCAGCCGCCGTTCAAGTTGATGGAGTATTCGGTCAAAAAACTTTTGAAGCTGTCGTCCGATTTCAAAGAGCATACAAAGGCATTATCAGCGATCCTACTTTTCCTGTGGATGGTAAAGTGGGTCCCATAACTTGGCGTGCTTTGGGCGATTTTGGTTTACGTAAGTGCTCCGTTTAATCAGTTAACAGTGAACCATTAGTAAAGACGAGTCAAATCAACATCATTGGAAAAATAGGAAGGTAAATCATGGCTGAGAAAAAAATGCCTCAATTACAGAAAGGCACAAGTGGTGAAGCTGTAAGATTGCTACAACAACAACTGATTACTTTTGGCTATCTGGGTAATGATAACTTTGATGCACAATTTGGTTCTGTAACAGAGGCTGCCGTA
The DNA here is from genome assembly GCF_054684315.1 of Scytonema sp. NUACC21. Taxonomy (NCBI): domain Bacteria; kingdom Bacillati; phylum Cyanobacteriota; class Cyanophyceae; order Nostocales; family Scytonemataceae; genus Scytonema; species Scytonema sp. NUACC21. The sequence continues at coordinate 48,565 of NZ_BAAFZH010000089.1, forward strand.
CAACAGTTCCAACGCGATCGCAACCTGAAAGATGATGGTGTTGTTGGACCCAACACTTGGTCTGCTTTAGCTGCCTGGGCTGGCAACTTTTGTCAACAAGTTTCTCCGTAGGTTGGGTTGAGGCACGAAACCCAACTTTCCTCCGTTAAACCACGAAACCCAACTTTCCTCGGTTGAACCACGAAATTCGGGTTTTGTTGGGTTGAGCCACGAAATTTCAGGTTTTGTTGGGTTGAGCCACGAAACCCAACTTTCCTCGGTTGATCCACGAAATTTCGGGTTTTGTTGGGTTGGGGCACGAAATTTCGGGTTTTGTTGGGTTGATCCACGAAATTTCGGGTTTTGTTGGGTTGGGGCACGAAATTTCGGGTTTTGTTGGGTTGAGGCACGAAATTTCGGGTTTTCTTGGGTTGGGGCATGGAAATTCGGGTTTTGTTGGGTTTCGCTGTCGCTCAACCCAACCTACTGAGCTAAATACAATTTAAAGAAATGGATTTTCTAAATCAACTTGTATGGTAGAATCTAGGAATGAGGTACAACCTCAAGAACTATCACAGGAACAATTTGAGCAAGAACTTGAGGAACAAGAACAACTTGATGCATTTGAGGAACAACCAGAAGCGAGGTCTATGTCAATAGGAGCAGCAGGTTCGGGTTTACCAACTTTGAGGTTTGGTTCCTCAGGTAATTCTGTTCGAGTCTTACAGCGGCTTTTAGTTTCTAACGGCTATTTTGTCAGAATTGATGGATCTTTCGGCGCACTGACAGAAGCTGCTGTGAGAGCTTTTCAAAGTGGACGAGGTCTTAATCCTGACGGGATAGTAGGTCCTAGAACTTGGGCGGAACTAACAGGCTAGTACATGAAGGATGAAGTATGAAGGCTGAGGGATGAAAGTAACAAGCTTCCACTGAAAAAAGCTTTATAACGATCTACAATGGCAGCCTTATTTCTGCCGATGTGTGCTAGTGCTGTGTATTGCAAGTAAGTAAAAACCACTACAGTACAATAATTATGCCAGTAGAAGGGTAAGGAGAAGTCGTAAACAAGGCTCCTTACTTACTTCTGTTTAAAGCAGATTAAATACTATTTTACGGATTCTTTGGAAAAAATTATTACATTTTTTATTTTGTAATTACTGTTTATTCCGGAACAAGAGCTATATTGTTTGTCAAAATAAGCATGAGCCCTAGTAAAATGTGACACAATGACTGATATTGCCCTGCTGATGACGGGCGTATTGCAAACAGGACAAATATCTCTGCTGAGTTTAGCGAATCTGCTATTTGTTCAGCTGGAGAACAGTGTGGAAGAGTCAACTCAAGACCAGCTATCTCCGATAGTTCCATCTGCTCAAATTACACCACCTGAATTTATGCAGTTAGATGAGACAATACGCGTCTCTCCGTCAGGTCTAACTACAGAAAATGAAAATTTAAAGAATCCAACTGAGACGATTCCCATAAATTCGTTGGTAGCGTCGGAAAGCTCCCTGGAGTTCAATTCTCGTCGCTATAGGCGAAGGTCAAGTGGTAAACAAGGCGGTTACCAAGTGGTAACTTCTATATCTTATGAATATACTAATCCATCTTTGCCAACTTTAAGTTTTGGAAATTCGGGTGTTGCTGTTAGGGCTTTACAACAATTGTTATCATACAATGGCTACACTGTACAAATTGATGGGGTTTTTGGTGCGTTGACGGAAACGGCTGTTAAATCTTTTCAAAACCAGCGAAGCATAGCGGTAGATGGGATTGTTGGTCAAAAAACTTGGGTGGAATTGACGAAATAGTCATTTGTCCAATGTCATTTGTCCTTTGCCCTTTACAAACGACTAATGACTCATGACAAATGACTCTTGACTCATTAACGATACTTATGTTGCTCTAATAGTTGTTGCGCTCTTGGCTTGTAAATTAAATAAAACAAAGCCTCTATGTAACGCAGCAAATCTTCTCGATTTTCTTTTGAAGTAAAGTTCCAGAAGCCATAAATTCTAGCTAAACTTAACAGCTTGGTAGTGTGAATTTTCCAGGTATAGGTGCTGTATACCCGTTCAATAGCTCGTTGTGAAATTTCGTTCCAATAGTTGGAATTTTGTTCGCAAAGCTTGATAAAATTCAGAATTTTTTCACCTGTTTCTTCTAAATTGGTAGGGTTGATGTAAAAGCCATTGACTTTATCTTGAATAATCTCTAGAGGACCACCAAATTGTGTTGCAAACGTGGGTAATCCTGAAATCATCGCTTCTAAAATTGTCAAACCAAACGCTTCAAACAAGGCAGGTTGTACAAAGATCCCCTTGCGGTCGGCAATCACTCGGTACACTTCCCCTGAGTCAGCTTTGGTCAAACGCACTCCCAGCCAGCGGATTTTACCTTGGAGGTTGTATTCTTCGATAGTGTGGTAAAGCTTGACAATCTCGTCGCGTTCTTCGTTGTCACCTGATTCTTCAACTCGCAATTTACCCGCAATTAAGATTAAATTACAATGTTCTTGTAATTCTTTATTCTGTCCAAAACACTCAGCTAAACCAGTTAAGTTCTTAATACGGTCAAGACGCGCCATTGAGAACAGTGGGCGCTTTTTAGGGTCGTCTAAAGTACCAAAAATTTGGGTTGGATCTTCCAGTGTAAAAAGCATTTCTTCTATTCTGGCGCGATCGCTCTCAATTCGGTCTTCAGTACTTGTGTAGGGGAAATAGCAACTTTCGTTGACTCCTGGTGGTACGACGTTAAACTTGGGGCTAAACAGTTCTATGCCATTAACGACGTGGTACAGTTCTGGCATTGTGAAGCACTTGAGAGATTCATACTGTCCTACACTATCTGGAGTTCCCACGATCTCTTGGTAGGTGCTGCTGATAATGAAATTCGCAGCATTCATTGCCAATAAATCAGCAGTGAATTGCAATGAAAAATGATACTTATCCTCTAAATCTTGCCAGTAGAGATTACTGAACAGGTACTTAGATTTTTCCAACGCATGGGCAATGTTACACTGAGTGACACCCAAACGACGCGCAAGTAAAAATGCTACTAAATTTCCATCAGTATAATTACCGACAATTAAATCGGGTCTGCCTTGAAATTCTGCAAGCAGTTCTTTTTCTGCATCAATAGCAAAAGTTTCCAGGTAAGGCCAAAACTCAAACCGTGAAATCCAGTTTTGAGTCATGTTGGGATTATATTCCCGCAAAGGCACTCGTAAAATCCACGCATTCTCTGTATCGTAGACCTTTTCTAGGCGTTGGTTACAAAGGGTGCCATCACTGTTGGGAATCAAACGACTGAGAATAATAACTTTGGGTTCAACATTTAATCCTCCCAAACCAGCCAACGTTGCATCTTCTTGCAGTTGCTTTTCTAAATTCTTCGCTTGGTCAAGGACGTAAACCACTTGACCCCCAGTGTCCGGACGACCCAAAACGCCCTCTTGTCCAAACCAACCGTGAGCAGACACTAATACGATTCTAAAGATCATTGGAACTCTAGAAATGAAGGCTTCTAGAGTCTGAGGGTCGGGAGAGTCTAACAATTCGTCTAAAATGCCTAAAGTGTCCCGAACTCGCATGGCGGTGTTTCCCCAACCCGGTTCAAAGCCCATCATTTGAAGGTCAAACCGAAATTCTTCATAGGGTTGTTCGTTGGGGATCTCGCTAACAAAAGTCAATGCTTTTTTAACTCGATCTGAGAGTTGCTGTTGTGACTGAATTCTTTCGTTGATTAGCAGTTGAACACCATTGTATTGGTGCAGGCGCAAGAAATTGAATAAGGACTCTTGCCCCTGCCTGGGGTCAACAAATAACTTACTGGATAGGTAGCGGTTGAGAAATTGCACCCCTTTACCAATATTTTTCGGGTCGCGGATGATTGGGGAGTAGTCATAAAATGGACCGAAATCCAACTCTAGTAAGTCCCCTTCATTGGGGTTGTATTTGTTGACTAAGCGATCGCGCAAATCCAATAGTTCTTGCACTGTCATTGGCTCAATATTTAAATTGGGTGTCAGTCTGTAAACTTCCTGACTGGCTATTTTGGGGCGAATAATCAAACAGAGGCTAGATTCCTCTTGAATAATTTCCTGAGTGTAGTAAATTAACTTGCTTAAGTGGGAGGCGCTATAAAACTGCTCTGTTTTTTGGTACTTTGAGCAGAATTCACGATATAAACTGAGTATGTCGTTTCGCAGCAAATATTTTTTTTCTTGCTGGCGTAAGTCGCTTATCAAAGAACGCAAATCATTTTTCTCTTCACTATCCAAAATGGCTTGAAGTAATTCTGACATGGCAATTCTTGAGATAATTGGATATTTCAACTTGAACGTTTTATCTGTCATGACTAATAGCTAACAGTTACCTTCTCATTGCAAATCTTTTTAGAAATTTACAATTAGTAATAAAGCATTAGCCTTCGACTAGGTTACATTTTTATGCTTATCTTATAAATGCGTATTTTAGACTCTAACTAAAGGCTTAGTCTTTTTTACTATCACTCATCAAAACTGTTAATATCAAGTCATTAATATGTTCTTTACTCTGCCTTGGTGAGGGAAAACTTTTATCTTTCCAGAAGAAGATAACCTGAAGAGGTAGTTGGTTGCAGGTGACTAGCGCCCACCCTACTTTTACTCGCTCCCTTGCTGCTGGGATTGGCAAGAAATATATTCTCCACCTTGTGGAACGGGCGGGGACGCCCGTCTCATACAAACGGTTCTCTGGAATCTAGTTTTGGGGTTTGCTAAACCAGTTTCATCTCTCAGGGCGAACGATGGGACTCGAACCCACGGATGGAGGAACCACAATCCTCTGCCTTAACCACTTGGCTACGCTCGCCATCACGTTACCTATAATAGCACGACTCTGTTAAATGATCCAGTCCTTTTTTTGAAGGAACGGGCTCAGTTAATCTAAAGTCTAAGAATCACAGCGACTAGTAATTAGGAAAATGAGAGTCTTACCTATTATTATATGTGTGGGAGCTTTGGGATTGGGAACGATAGGGCTAGCGATGGCAAAGACAAATCCCAGCCAACAGAAGTATGAAGACTATGCAGTACAGCAGCTATCAGATTATTTGAAAGGCAACGTGTGCAAGAAGAGCCAGAATATCTTTGAGAATATCATCAAGCTGAACTGCAGTGAACTCCTAGAATCGGCAACGCCGCAAATACGGGAAATCATTTCTATCAGAACAGAAAGGCAAGACTTTCTCATTTTCAGCGTTTACCGCACGGATTTAACAATAAACAATTGGATACCTTCCTACAAATTTGAGACGGTGGGAGCGTTTGACAACTTTTACACTTACAGCGCCCAAAAGCAATAGCTTTGTGTTGACCTTTGTGGTGAACAGTTAGCTATGCTTTCGGTCAGCTATCAAAAGTAAAGGCAAAAGACTGCACTGGGATAGAACTGGTTGAAAGCACAACTCTTTCCCTAGAAGCAGGTTGGAAATCATTATTCTCCTTACTATTTTTATTGGGTGCAAACAAATTCCTGGTTTCGAGGATAAGCAGATTGTGAGCAATGAATCTTCGTAACTGACTGGAATAAAGTAAATAAAAATAAGGAGCGTGCATTTTGTTCTTTCATAAAAAAGAAACAATTCAACCTGTTAGAGTTGATGAACCAAATCCACGTTTTGCTCAACTCCTTTTAGAGCAGTTTGGTGGTGCTACCGGTGAGCTAACAGCAGCTCTACAATACTGGACCCAGTCCTTCCACTGTGAAAATGCGGGTATTCGCGATATGCTACAGGATATTGCGATCGAAGAGTTTAGCCATTTGGAAATGGTTGGCAGACTCATCGAAGCCCATACTAAAAATGTAGACCAAACAGAAGCTTACAAAAGTACACTGTTTGCTGTTCGGGGGATGGGACCGCACTTATTAGATAGTCAAGGACAAGCTTGGACAGCAGCTTATGTTAATGAAGGTGGTGATGTAGTCCGCGATTTGCGAGCTAACATTGCTGCTGAAGCGGGTGCGCGTCAAACCTATGAGGAGTTAATTAAGTTAGCTCCTGAAGAAGGTACAAAACAGGCACTTGTCCATCTTCTGACACGGGAAGTTTCCCATACCCAAATGTTTATGAAGGCTCTGGAATCTTTGGGTAAGTTAACAGACCCGTTCTTCGGTAATATCCAGCCTGATAGCACCGTGGATATTTACTACAACTTGTCTAATAACGGAACGGACGAACGGGGCCCTTGGAATTCGGAACCCACTTTCCGATACATTGCTGACCCTCAAGCAAAATAATATATTATTAGTTAGTGGATAGTAGTTAGCAAAAAAGCTACTAACACTAACTACTAACTACCCAGTGTTTCTTAGCTATATCCTTGCCAATGTTATCTGCATATCTGCTAGTGTCTCACGGAAGTCACGATCCACGTCCGGAAATTGCTATGCAGCATCTGGCGGGGCTGTTATCTCGTAAAGTACAAAGCTATTTGTCCGGTATGGCAAACAGTTTTGCAGGATGTTCCTATGAGAAATCTTTGATAGGTACAGCGTATTTAGAATTGAATTCCGAACCGCTACACGAGCAAGTAAAAAGATTTGGTAACAATGCAGTCGCTTTAGGATGTCGTAGTTTAAAAATCCTACCGTTGTTTCTTCTGCCAGGAGTTCATGTGATGGAAGATATTCCGGCTGAAATTTCCCAGGCAGAACAGTCTCTTGATGAAAATATCAAGATTCACATACAACCATATTTAGGTAGCCATCCGGGTTTGGGTGCCCTACTAGCTAAGCAGTTAGCTCCTTCCTATGCAGGAGCAAAGATTCTTCTGGCTCACGGTAGCCGTCGTCCCGGTTCTCAACAAGCGGTGGAAGCAATAGCAGCATCTTTGGGAGCAGTAGCTGCTTATTGGACACATCCCTCTAGTCTCAAGTCACGGGTACAAGAGTTAGTGATTGCGGGTTACTGCCAAATTGCCATTTTGCCATATTTCTTATTTACAGGTGGAATAACTGATGCGATCGCACTTCAGCAAGAGGAGCTAAAATTACTGTTTCCGGGGGTCAGTTTTCAATTAGCTGAGCCTTTGGGAGCAAGTGCAGAATTAGCTGATGTAATTTGGGAGTTGATGGAGAAATGAACCATCAGGACGCAAAGGGTGCTGAGGAAACGAAGAACAAATCTGTGGGAAAGGTCTATTTGGTTGGTGCGGGACCGGGAGATCCGGGGTTAATGACTCTCAAGGGGAAAGGGTTGCTAGAGTGTGCGGATGTCGTGATTTATGACGCTTTGATTGCTCCGGCAATTTTAGCAATGATTAATCCTAAAGCTGAGAAAATTGATGCTGGCAAACGGCGGGGGCGTCATTCTTTGTTGCAGGAGGAGACGACACAGTTATTAATTGAGAAAGCACGAGATAATGCTGTCGTAGTGCGCTTGAAGGGGGGCGATCCGTTTATATTTGGTCGCGGTGGCGAGGAAATGGAGGAGTTGGTAAAGGCTGGTGTCGCAGTAGAAGTTGTGCCCGGTATTACATCGGGAATTGCTGCTCCTGCCTATGCGGGTATTCCTTTAACCCACAGGTTGTATAGTTCCTCCGTCACTTTTGTAACCGGGCATGAGGCGGCAGGTAAGTATCGTCCTGCAGTTAATTGGAATGCGATCGCTCACGGTTCAGAAACCATAGTGATCTATATGGGGATTCACAATCTGGCTTATATTGTGGAACAGTTAAAAGCCGGTGGGTTAAGTTTAGAAACACCTATTGCTTTGGTGCGTTGGGGGACGCGACCGGAGCAAGAAGAATTGATTGGTGTGTTAGAGACAATTGTAGAGCAAGTAGAAACTGCTGGATTTGGAGCGCCAGCAATTGTTGTCATTGGCACAGTTGTGAATTTGTATGCAACACTTGCTCAAGAGTTAAGTAAGTCGGCGTAAATAAACACAAATATGTTACAAAATGTAGATGCATTGAAAACCCTTACTAATGACCAATTACAAATGACTAAGGACGACCTTCACCAGTTACTTTTTTCTTACCGATCTACTTAACACAGAAAATTATCTAAGTAGTGGTACGGATAACGTAAAGGTAGTTCCCAATCCCGGCATGGTATCCACTTTAATATCTCCGCGCAATTGTTTGAGGTTGTTGCGAACCACATCCATGCCGATCCCTCGACCAGAAAGCATTGTCACTTGCTCAGAGGTACTAAACCCAGGCTCAAAAATCAGTGACAACAATTCTTCATCAGTAGCTTGTGCCAACAAACTCGACTCTAACCCCATCGTCAAAGCACGGGCACGAATTTTGTTCAGTGAAATGCCACGTCCGTCATCTCTGACAGTAATGATTGTACGATTACCTTCATTAGAGGCTTTGATTTCTATGATTCCCTGTTCCGGCTTACCACAGGCACGGCGAGTCGCTGGATCTTCAATACCATGATCGAAAGCATTTCGCATCAGGTGTATCAAGGGTTCTCTCAAAGCTTCTAAGATATTGCTTTCAATCAGGGTGTTGCCACCTTCAATTTTTAATTGAACATTTTTGCCGTATTCAATACATAGTTCGCGTAGAGCAACAGGAAAATTTTCAACAATATCGGACAGCGGACGCATTTTAATTTGAGCTAAAGACTTCTGCAATTGCTGAGCCGTTTTATTAAGCAAGTGATTGATTAGGTTGGTATCATCAAGACTGAGTTTAATTTCATTCGTAATCTTCTGAATATTAACAACAGTTTCTCTCACTGTTGATGAAATGATATGCAGTTTGTTATAACCGTCTATTTCCATATCATTTTCTATGGCATAGGGTAACAAAACAGCATCCGACAGTTGAGAGGTCGCTTTATCATAGTTCAAGCGTAATTCATGATGTTTGCGCTCAAGGTTTTTCACACGGATACTCATATTCCGAATCAGTTTATGCAAACGTTCTATTTGCATCAAAAAACTCTGCTGTTGTATTGCCGCATTCCCCAAAAAATTATTGTTAGTCTCAAGTTGTTTTGTTGGAAAGGACATAGTAGGATTTTTATTTGTATGGTTGGAGGAAATTTGTTCTTCTAATAACGGCACTAAATTAACGACTTTAGCTGGAGAATCTTTAGAAGTGCGATCGCCAGAAAACTGGATTTCAGCTTTGTTTTTCTGCTGAATTAATAAAGATTCGCTGGAAATGATATCTGTAGGCAAACAATCAAGTTGATGATTTATTATGAGGTTTTGCGATCGCCGCCAAGCTTCCAACGCCAAACGAGCAACATCTTCAACTTTTGTAGTAGATTCTAATTGTTTCAAAATTGACTGGCAAAGTTGGGTAAAAGCCTGTATTTGTAGCATTTGCCCCAAATCCGCTAGTTCAGAAGCCATTACAGCCACTTCGTTACGCAAAACAGACTGTTTACCTTGTCCTATTAAGGATTCTAGACGTTGCAAACAATCTTCTATTTCTGTTTGGAAAAGTAGCGAAATAAAGTCCTGCAATCTATTATGTGTAAACACTGTGGTTACATCATCCTCATAATTTTCATTACTACAACGTTCTTGAAGTTCTTGAAAAACTGGATAGCAAAAGGTTGTGAGCCACTGCTCATCAACAACGTGACCTTCCGAATATAGTTTTACAATTTGACGTAACCAATCTATACTAGATAATAGTAAGCTGTGCAAATCTGTATCAACTTCTAAGCCATTCTTTTGGTTTTTAAAAAATTTTAAAGAATCTTCCAAAAGATGTGCTAAATTGCTGAGAGTCTGAAACCCCATGATACCAGCACCGCCTTTGATGGAATGAGCAGATCTCAATCCAGCATTTATTTTTTGTGGGTTAATTTGACGGTTAAGTTTAATTTCAAATACGACAGATTCCAGAGTATTGAGGTGATCGGTAGCTTTTTCCAGAAACTGCATCTGGATTTCTAGTTGTTTGTCTCGTAACATAATGTTTATGATGCATCATGAGTCATTGACGTTACAGACTGCATTTGAACGACAATAACCTCTTGGGTGTACTTTATCGGTAAACTATTGTGTCAATAAAAATTGCATATTCTAACTAACCTGTTACATACTAGTAGTTAGCAGGTAGTAGTTAAAACATTTGTCGAACAGAGCTTCCACTACTAACCTCTATCCACTAACTACTCACAATCCTCAATTGTTACGGTTAACTCTTGAATACTAACCATCAATCATAAGTAGATAATTGCAAATTGAACAAGTAGCTTACTTTCTCAAAATCATGATATATTTTGCAGCAACAGAACAATTTAAAACTGCTCATGGTGAGCATTATGCCAGCAATAACTATTAAAATTTGGATTTTGTGCGCGATGTACAGGCGCTAGCCGACTTTGTTAGGAATGTGCAGCGATACGTAGGTTGGGTTGAGGAACGAAACCCAACACAATCGTAGAAATAAATTATCCCGGAATGTGGGACAGCCGTCCTCTCCCGTCCCATATAGGTGGCGGGCGAGACGCCCACACCACAAGAGATTATGTCCCACAAGAGCTTATTAAATACTTTTATATTCGGAAGACCCTGATATTGTGTCCGGTTAAACACTTATAAAAAATACCCCACCCTAGTACAAGTCGGCGTAAATAAGGCGACTGTTGTCAATCGCTCCATAGCTTATAGTGTAAGCCTTTTAATTTCATCCTTTATCCTTCATACTTCAGCCTTTCTGTACTAGCCCTCCCCTTATCAAGGGAGGGAATTACATCGACTTGCTTCCCCTTTTTATAAGAGGGGATTAAGGGGGGTAAATTCAACTTGTACACCACCGTAGCCCCCAATTCATGTAGAGGGTTGGGGAGGAGTAAAATCAGGATATCGTAAGTAATCAACCGGACATGATATTACTTGTAGATTACTTAATATGTTGGAAAATAATTTTTAGTAAATCTACTTGTGTAAAAGGCTTGGTTAAATATCCTGTTGACTTCACTATTTTTGCCTTAGCTTTGTCTATAAAACCGGTTCTGCCTGTAACCATAATTACAGGAGTATTTTGAAAGTATGAATGTTTTCTTAACAAAGAACAAATTTCATATCCATCTAAATTTGGCATTTCAATATCAAGTAAAATTATATCCGGCTTGATACGGATAATTTGCATCAAAGCCTTTAGAGGATCGTTCACTCCTATAACAGAGAAAATTTGTTCATCTAAAAAGCTTTTAACAGCATTTATAATAACTGGACTATCATCAATGCAGACAACTTTATAAACTTTTTTGTCGGCTGATTGTTGGGATACTGACTGATTTTCATGTTCGATTTCATTCAAATCAGAAATTAATGTGTATTTAGAATTATTCTCTAAATCGCGGCTTTCTTGTTTGGTAAATTTTTGCTCATCTCTGTGAATTTTCTGTTCAATTTTTGCTTGATATTTTCGCGCCTTTGCCTTCAAAAACTGGATACACTGCTGTGGAGCACTTGAGGGTTTAACGTTCCTTTGCTGTTCCAATCGATTCTGGCATTCTTGAAACAGCAAGCGTAAATCTAAATGGCAGAATCTTGGCATTTCGCCTAAAAAATTTTCAGGGATAAATTCGTAGCTTCCTTCTTCAATACTTAGCAAAGGTTCCAAAATTTCTAGTGCTAATTGTTCTATCAAAATTCCTGCTTCTGCAGAAGTGATGTACTTTTGATTAACTAACCAGCAAATAGCTAAATATTCAGGATTTTGTATTGATGAATTATCAAGTTTATTCTCAAAAAGTTCTTGTACTTGTTTATTAATTGCGCTACTAAGAGTAGGAATTTGCTCGCTCAAGCGATGCAATATTCTATACAGAATGTCAAACATTTTATCTGTATGGGAGATATAAATTACCTTTCCTTCCTCCATATAAATTGACCAAGAAGCCGACGGACTGTAAACTTGCCAACAACCAGTATTAGGGTTACTAGCCATTTTATTTAGTAGAAAGAGCGGCTGTATTTTCTGAAAAAACCTGTATCTACCAATGGGAAGTGTCGTCATATTCATGGCTCTAAGTTCAAATCAGGATTTGCAACCAAAGTAAGGTTGTCAACAAATTTTTAATGACAAAATATGTAAGGAGAAATGCAACTTGCAGATAGCAAATTGTCCTACCTCGGTATGAAGCTGTGCTTTACTCTCATTTTCGCACTTGTTCTGAATAAAGCCCAAGTCACGTAAATGGAGGACGTGAGGCTAACCTCATCTACCAAAACTGACTGTGCTCCCTCTAGGGAAGCCATGTTTGGAGATGCTTAATACCTGGTAAGTTGGTAGGTCTGTAAACTTAGTGTTGTTTCGAGTATGCTGGTCTTGACTGGAGCAAGGGTAGAATCGCAAATGGCTTGTGTAGAGAGTTCAAGCTTCTACTTAATTATAGGCTTGGGAGCACATTTAGCAGCAAAGCTTGGATTACTACAGAAGTGTCATCAGGTGGATAACTCTTCTTAAAAAAGTCTATTATTTGGCATAGTTGCATACTAAGACTGTCTCGTCTACTTGTATGTCTTGAGTGAATGGACAGTTTTTCATGCTGTCCACCATAACTATGAAAGAGCTGTCCGCTTAATAGACCTGTATCTAGTAAATGTAGAATACTGCTTTGAGTGTGATTCATGGCAAACTTACTCCAAAGGTGACTGGGATAGTTAGGTCATATAACAACAGTGTGGTAAGACGCAATGATAATCAGTGAACAAGCGAGAAACTTCTTCACACATATTGAGAAAACACTCTAACGTTGTTTTATGATAGGCAGTCACCCTGGGGCATAGGATACCAACTTTAAGATGTTCTAGCAAAACTCAAGAAGTACAGTGCATACCCGAAAAATAGAGACCTTTAGTTAACTGGTAGATGATAAATAACTCACTCTCTAACACTTGGGTAGATGGTAAGTAACTTACTCACTAACATTTAGGTTACTATAATTTTCAAAAAAAAGTTAAAGGATGTGTAAAGAGTAATATTAGTGAATAAAGAAACTATAAAAAACAATTAGCGTCGCACCATAAATATTTTATAAACGTGTATACTATCTAGGCTTTTTTTCGGTGTATATACTTAAGCCCGGAAAATTATAGAAATTTTTTACAATTTTTCTTTTTATAATTTTAAAAAAGAAAAATAACTGCTTGCAAAAGATTACTGCTTTTAATGTAATATTTTTTACAATAAAACCTAGCGAAATTTTTATACTATCAACACACTTAAAAATAAAATGTATAATTTGCATCGGAATTTTTGGATGACATCACAAGTCCCATCACAATTTCTCAAGATTAAGTCCATAAATTCAGGGAAGTAACCGTGATGAAAGTTTTGACTGCTCCCTTACAAGTATAAATTTTATCAGAAGAATTTAGATTCAAAAATTTATTGTAAAATATTATACTTTAAATTGAATTTTTTATTTAGAAAATATGTTATTTTTTATACAAAAATGTTTTTGGTTTTGAGCAATTCATCAAGAAAAAGGCTAAGTCTACAATAAAAGTATATATTCAAACGTCAAATAAATATTTTTTCAATGAAAATAATACTTATCAAAAGTATGTCATTTTTGTTACGTTTATGACAAGACTACGCAAATAAAAGATATTACACAATAGCTTTACAGAATCTTTACAGAACAGTTGCATAAAAACTGTGGAGCTAAAAGTAGACATAGTGCGAATAGCAGAACGTGTCTTTGTGATTCGTTACAATCAGTAATATTAATATCTCCAAAACCAACAACTGTGTCTCATCAATTGACCGAAATTAATTTACAAGTTTCAACAGAAGGAGAGCGTTTAGACCGTTACCTCTCACAAGAATTACCAGATATATCTCGTTCCAGAATTCAGCAGTTAATCGAACAAGGTAAAGTCCGGATTAACGGTAAAGTCTGTATATCTAAAAAGACACCTGTAAAAGCAGCAGATAGTATCATCCTAGAAATACCAGCAGCAGAACCTTTAGAACTCAAACCAGAAGAGATCCCCCTAGATATTCTTTACGAAGATAGCTCCCTACTTATTATCAACAAACCTGCTGACTTAGTTGTTCATCCCGCACCCGGTCATCAAGATGGTACCCTTGTTAACGCTATCTTGGCTCATTGTCCCAACTTACCAGGAATTGGGGGAGTTCAAAGACCGGGAATTGTCCACCGATTAGATAAGGATACAACTGGGGCGATCGCGATCGCCAAAACCGAACAAGCCCATCAGCATTTGCAAGCTCAACTGAAAGCAAAAACTGCAGGACGAGAATATTTAGGAATCGTCTATGGCGCACCTAAAACAGAAAGCGGTACCGTTAATTTACCCATTGGTCGTCACCCAATTGACCGCAAAAAAATGGCAGTTGTGGCTGTAGAAAAAGGGGGAAGACCTGCGATTACACATTGGAAAGTGAGAGAACGTTTGGGTAATTATACTCTAATGGAATTTCAATTAGAAACTGGGCGTACCCATCAGATTCGAGTTCACAGCGCCCAAATAGGTCATCCCATTGTCGGCGATCCCGTATATAGTTCTGGTCGTTCCATAGGAGTTAATTTACCCGGTCAAGCACTCCACGCTTGGCGACTTAAGTTGCAACATCCAGTGTCTGGAGAATGGATAGAGGTTACTGCACCTCCTCCCCAAACGTTTACAACTTTACTAGAAGTTTTACGGCGCAGAGCTACCGTTTCGTCTTAAACAGCAGTCTCTCCCTTTGGCTAATCCTTAATCTGCCTCGCCTCCTTCTTTTCTCTCGCCGCAAATAGTCTCTTTTTCTCTTCTCATGCTTCGTGACCTTTGTGCCTTCGTGGTTCTTTCAAATTCCGTATTTTTATCTTGTAATACGTAACAATGATTCAATGTTGGGTTTCGTTCCTCAACCTAACCTACGTTTATCTTTCAATGTTGGGTTTCGTTCCTCAACCTAACCTACGTTTATCTTTCAATGTTGGGTTCAGTCGGATACTAGTCAATGATTTAGATCACTACGAAAAATAGATCGATATCACATCCATCAGAGATACTTACGCAAGATTACCCTGCTTCTCTGATTTAGACAAGCTCACACTGTACATCAAAAATTTAAATTTATGAGTTGACTTGTCTGTCCCATCCTCTACACCTTAAATACACACCATATAAGTTTTACTTTTTACAGTTGTCTTTAGCTTTTCTTGCTTGAGTTACCCGGACTGTTTTTATAGCCCCAGTGGTCTCTTGCAATTTAGATGCTGCAACTTAATCAATTAACCATACACCCTGCTGTAGATATCTTCAAACTTTTTCTCTCGAATCCGTCTACCTCACACGCGACTTTACGTTGATTATTCCCCAAAAAACAACCGTATTAACTCGCATGCTCTTTTTTTTTGGACTCAAATTACACCCCGGTCAAATTCTCTTAAATGCATGTTTCGACTTGCTTTCCAGGTTTTTGTTCCCTTATCGGTGGGTTGTTCTAATTCATAAAAATCTATCGTTCCACTCTGGCGTGACCTCACGTTTCCTATACAAATTTCTTATATATCTTTCTCCATAGCCCTAAGTAATTCTCTCTACTTTTCCACTGAAATAGCCATTAATTGTATAATTTACAGCATTGTTACTCTACAAGCAACTGAGATATTTTCTTAAGTAATTTATTTTAGGAGATAATATTATTTCACCCAATATCAGCAATTTTACGAAAACCAAAGGTATGGGGCAAAGAGGGTTTGCGCTTTCTGAAAACCAGGTGTTTCCGAGTCCTGGGAAACTTCCGCCAACCCCTATTGCAAATAACCCAACTGACGGCGAGCTTCAAACAAACCCACTGCCACACTTACAGAAAGATTTAAGCTACGAACATTGGGTTCGTTCATAGGAATGTAGAGAGTAGCATCACAAGCTGAAATCGCCTCCGATGGAAGCCCAGAAGTTTCGCTACCAAATAGCAACCAGTCATTTGGTTGAAACTGAAAATTGACATAATTGCAACGACCCCTAACGCTAAAGCCCAGCAATCTTCCTCCACGCACCTGATGTGCTGTTTTGAAGGCTTCGAGCGATTCATGATAGTGCAATTTTACATAAGGCCAGTAATCTAAGCCTGCTCTTTTCAAGTAGCGATCGCTAATTTCAAACCCTAGTGGTCCTACCAAATGCAATTCCGTACCGGTAGCGGCACAAGTCCGCGCAATGTTACCTGTATTCGGGGGGATCAGTGGGTTAACTAAAACAACCTGCGGCATTTACAGAGGGTTATGTATATCAAACTAGACATTGTATCATTTATTTCAAATCTATCTATGGATAGACGTCATCTATAGTTTTTTTTAATAATCGCCTTCTCTTCGTAATGATTAGAAATTTAAAACTGACTAAAGATACTTTTTGCCACAATATTTGAGACTTTATCTAAAGTACATCACGATTTCTTAAGAAATGTATAGCCAAATTCAATAATAAAAAAATTATATAATACATGAGTACTGCTTAACAGACAGCGCTGACAGCAGTACTACCCTCGTTGTAATTTGGAACAAGATTACGCAACAACAGAAGAACACAATTTGTCTTCTAATTCGATTTCGCGTTCTCTTGTTGCAGCAATTGCTTGAGAAATAATGTGTCTGGGACTGATACCTAGAGTATGAAGTTGCAGCCATTGTTGGGCTTGATTGCCTTCGCGAAGAATTTTTTGTAATGGTGAAAGAAAACAAGCAAAACCGTGTTGTTTCGCACTCGCCCACACATCCTGATAAATTTCATTCACCCAATCTCTGGCTGATATAGTTCTGCCATCTTGCCAATGCTGAAGTTGAGCATCAAGACTGGCAATAGACACAGCGGATTCATTTGCCGCCGTAAGATAAACGAGTTCTTCGGGTGAGAAAGTACTCTGAGTGAGGGGATCGATCTGTGGATTTTCAATAACTTGTAACAAACGCGCTTCCAGGAAAGCAGTAATCGCAAGCAGTGCAATTGGGTCTGTGACTAAATCGCAAATTCGTAATTCCAAACGATTCAAGTCATAGGGGCGCTGATTGCCATTTGGTCTTACCGACACCCATAAATGACGAACATTTTGCATAGTCCCCGCTGCCAATTGACTTTCTACCCATTGGATATGGTGGGCATGGCTTTCAAATAAAGGCACATAAGCAGGGGTTTGTGGAAAAATACCCCATCGTGTGGAATGATAGCCCGTTGCTTTGCCATCTAGGAAAGGAGACGAAGCACTCAAAGCCAGGAATAATGGAGCTTCCACCCTAATAATCCGGTTAGCCCGCATCAATAATTCTGGGTCGTTTATACCTATATTGATATGAACGCTAGCAGTAACAACCTTGGTGCCGTAGCTTTGCTCAATGTAGTCGTGATAAGCATTTGCTGGGTCAGAACGAAAGAAACGGTGACTATCACCTAGCGACAAAGTACTTCCTGGGATTATGGTATAATCTCCCAATTGCTTAATGTAATTTCGCAGTTTGATACGAGGATGCAACAACGCACACAACAACTGCTCGTAATTCCTTGCTGGCTCTGTTGTGTATTCCACATTCCGGTTATCTGGCTCTCGGACAAATCCGTCCAAAGAAGTGACAATCTTGTCGGAGAGACCGACGATATCACCATTGGCTGTACCAGTGTACATCTCAACTTCAAAGCCTTTCGACAGCACTTTATTTATTCCCCTCGGCTCTCCATTTCTTTAAATTGTATCTGGAATCACCTAACTTCTGCATCTGACATTTGAGTTACTTAACAAGAAATAGATTAACGTTAGTGGTTAATGGTTATTTATGCTACTAACTACTAACCACTAACTTATAAATCTATACACCTCGCTAGCAGCACGATGCACGAGTGAATGACGCCATACGAGCGACTTTAGGTCATCAGCATAACCACCACCGATAACACAGGCGACAGGATAGCCAGCCGCAGCACAGGTACTTAACACTTGCATTTCCCGCCGAAAGATACCTGTATCTGTTAACGCCAATTTTCCCAGTTTATCTCCTACATGAGGGTCAACACCAGCATCGTACAAAACCAAATCTGGCTTGACATTTGATAACAAATCTGGTAGATATTCTGCAAGAGTTTGCAGGTAAGCATCATCCTCCATTCCCACTGGCAAAGGAATATCCAAATCGCTTTTTTGCTTGGTACCGGGAAAATTAACTTCGCAGTGCATTGAGAAAGTAAAAACACTGTCATCTCCCTGAAAGATAAAAGCAGTGCCATCTCCTTGATGCACATCAAGATCTACAATCAAAATTTTCCGAACAAGACCGAGTTTTTGCAATACGCGAGAAGCAATAGCCAAGTCATTGAAAATACAAAAACCAGATCCATAGCTGGGAAAAGCGTGATGGGTACCGCCTGCAGTATTGCAAGCTAAACCATGCTCAAGCGCTAATTGAGCGGTGAGAATAGTACCACCTACTGCTACACAGGTACGATTAACTAATGCAGAACTCCAGGGTAATCCAATGCGCCGGTGTGCTTTAGAATCAAGGGTTCCTTCACAATAAGCTTGAACGTACTCCTTCGTATGAACCAACTCAAGCAAATCTTGTGGTGGTCGTGACGGTAGGTGACATTGTTCTTGGCGTGCCACGCCATCATTTAACAGAATTTCGTAAAGTAACCTAAACTTCGGCATCGGGAAACGATGACCTTCCGGTAATGGGGCAACGTAGTCGGGGTGGTAAACAATAGGTAAGTCCATGTTATATATTTAACCCCCAAGACCCCCAATCCGCCAAGATTTTCTGAATTCTATATCTAGCAGGAACCAGTCAGTCGTTTTTTACGTCTGTTGTGTGGTTTGAAAAACCCCTTTTTTTCAAAAACAGTGTTAAAGCCACAAAAACATTTTGCTTTCCCTAAGTCTTGTTTACACTGATTATAGATAAGGAAACCATTTTTTTCCATCTAGGGGCAGAACTACGTCCTCACCCGCAGAGGTATTTTTGGAATTTTAAACGCAAAATTACTCTAAATCTAGAAAATTCAAGCAATTACTCAGAGAACTTTCAGCGGAAAATTTGTCTAATTACAACCAAACAAAGTAAAGTTTTTATAAGCTATGATGCGATCGCGTATAGCATTTGTAGTTATGTTCCCTGAATCTCAAATCATGATGATGCAATGGATTGTACCAATTGTATTTATTCTGGCTGGCTTAGTTGGTGGAGTTATCTGCGAAAAAGTCATTTTCAGGAAACTGAGCAAAATGGTTTCTAGCCGACAATCCCCAGTTGGCAAAACACTATTTAACTCCCTAAACCGGATGCCTCTCATTTGGTGTGCCCTGGCTGGATTTTATGGTGCAGTAATTAGTTTTTATCGTGCAGAGCCAGAAGTAGCAGAAGTTCTGAAAAAGGCTATTACTATCGCTTTTTTATACTCTGTCACTTTAGTGCTTGCCAGACTAACTGCAGGCATTATAAATATTTACCTACGCAGAACAGAAAGACTTTCAGCGTCGTTAATTTCTAATGTTGCAAAAACCGCTGTTATAGTCTTGGGGATATTAATCCTACTACAGACACTGGGTATTGAAATTACACCCCTTGTCACAACTTTAGGAATTACAGGTATCGCAGTTGGTTTAGCACTTCAAGACACCCTAGCCAATTTATTTTCAGGCTTTTACCTCATTATTTCTAAGCAAGTGAGAACGGGAGATTACGTAAAATTAGATGGTGGAAATCATGAGGGTTATGTTACAGACATTACATGGCGAAACACAACTATTAAAGAACTTTCCAACAACGTTATCATAGTACCCAACTCTAAACTAGCCACTGCTATTTTTATCAACTATCATCTTCCAGTCAAAGAAATCACACTAACAATGAGTGTCGGAGTTTCCTACGATAGTGATTTAGAACAAGTTGAAAAAGTTACTGTGGAAGTGGCTAAGGAAGTGATGCAAGAAGTTGCACCAGAATTAATTGGGAATGAGCCTTATATAAGATTTGAAAATTTTGCTGACTTTAGCATCAATTTTACGCTCTATATGCGTGTCAGTGAATTCTTTGACCAACGAATTGCACGACATTTATTTATTAAGAAATTGCACAAACGCTATCAGAAAGAAGGAATCAAAATTCCCTTTCCCGTTAGAGATGTTTACGTGCAAGGAAATGGAAATGGTGTACTCAAGTTGAAGTAAATTTTTCAGTAGCTCGGCACAAATTAAAGTTAACTAGTTTGGGTCGTCCTTTGTCATATGTCATCTGTCATTAGTCAGGGTTGCAGGTAGATTTACAGCTATGACCGCCCTTTGTCATTTGTCATCTGTCATTAGTAAGGGTTGCAGGTAGATTTACGGCTATGACCGCCCTTTGTCATTTGTCATCTGTCATTAGTAAGGGTTACAGGTAGATTTACGGCTATGACCGTCATTTGTCATTTGTCATCTGTCATTAGTAAGGGTTACAGGTAGATTTACGTCTACTGTAGAGCATCTCCAGTTCCCTCCCCTTATAAAGGGGAGGGCTAGGGAGGGGTAAAACTTTCTTAACTAATTCAAGCAAACGCTAGGTCACTTCTTTCCACCAGGAGTACGTCCACCTTCATCATTACTACCACCATGAGGATGGGAATTTCCAGGATCGCATCCCTCACCACCGTTACCAATTCCTTGGTTACAATGTTGCTTGATGGGTTTTTTGCCTTCTACCTGGTCAATATTGATGTCCTCAACTTCTCTTTGCTGCTGTCCAACTTGGACTTGCGATTGTCCTACAGCGTACTGTGAGGATATATCTACAACTTCACCAGTGCTAACCAATGCTTTATAAATCAAAGCAGTGACTTCAGCCCTAGTTGCTACCTTATCAGCATTAAGAGACTGTACATCAGGATAGTTGACAACAACACCCCGCTGTGTAAGAGCTGCGATCGCATTGCGAACGTCGCTGCGAATGGTACTGGCATCAGTATAAGCTTCTAGAATTGCCTCTGTGGAACCGCTGACAGTGTAGTTAAGACCTTGTGCCAACGCAAACAAAATTTCCAAGCGAGAAAGGTTGACAGTTGGGTTGAACATATTGCCTGCAGATTCTAAAAAGCCCATTTGATAAGCTTCCCGAATAGCACTGTAAGCCCAGTACGCAGTTGTAACATCCTTGAAATTGATAGGACTACGGATTGTGACCTTATCAAAAGCTTGGCTCAACATTGCCGCAAATTGAGCGCGAGTCACATATTGATCTGGACGGAAAGTTCCATCGGGGAAACCTTCGATAATTTCCAACGCAGCCAACTCAGCAATAAAATTTTTAGCCCAGTGGTTTACTGAAACATCAGAAAACTGCACCCGAACACCGGAAGCTGTACCGAGTTCCCGATAATCCATCATCATCTGGGCAACATCGTAGGTAGAGCTACCGTTAGCGTTCACTTCCTTGACTTGAACCAATTGACCGGGTTTAGCCTTCAAAGCTGCTGCTAAGTTAGAACTGAAGACGTTGAGAGACTGACGAAGGACTGCAAACTCACCTTGAGTGAAGGAAGCAGGATAAACACTTGTCTTGGCAACTGCTGACAAACTTTGAACTTGGAACTGGCTAACTTTCACCTGTTGGGAACTCTTGAAGAAGCTAACACTTTGACCGCTGACTTCAGAGAAATAGTCATAGGTGGTAGAATCTTCATCAATAGTGCCATCAAGGTCAGCATCCAAACCGTAAACAGTACGGACAACTTTATATTGTGTTGGGCTTGCTGACAAAATCAGGTTTACTACCGTATTTGCTGACAAACATTCAAATTCGCTATAGCCAATAAAGCGGTTTTGAGTATCAAACAAGCGGACAATTATCCTGTCGCCTGCTTTTAACCCCTTCACAAACTTAGCCTTATGCTTAACCTTGTATTTGTAATCACCTAAAAAGCGCTCTTTGAAATAGCCTTTGCCACGCTTACCTTTAACAGAAACACGAGCAATGACGTCGGAAAAACTTCCAGATGGTTGCAGGATAGAAAGGGTAAAACCTGCTTTGCTCCTTACAGCAATATTTGCAGTACTTATCTGATTGCTTTGTGCAGAAACAGTACTTGCACCGCTATACTGAGAACTCTGTGCAGCAGCCGCTGCAGTTGTTTGAGTTCTGCGTTGTACCACCAAGGTTTCGCGGCGTTGGATGGTAGTCGTGCGACTGCTGATTTGTTCATTAGTGCTACGCACTTTCATGATTGTTGCAGTAATCGCTTGAGTTGACCCTTCATCAAGCTTCGCGACCGCACCAGACTCATTAGTACGGTAAACCCACATTTGGCCTTCGCCTGCAATAACGATTTGCCAACCAGGAACTAAAGCTTTAGTACAATTGTCTTCTTCTTTTAACCCCAAACAGCCATTGGGCCAAATAATCCTTTCTGCTTTAACAACCCGTAAGGTAGAAGCTTCTAAACTTGCACGCTGGGAAATATCAGTGAGAACTGCTGTTTTAACAGCTTCTGGTAATTCGGCGCTCACCTTTGCACCGCCATTACCCTCTTTGTCATCATCGTCATCATCGTCATCATCTTTACCGTCGTTATCATCCGCAATTATTAACTGTTGCTGTGCGGAAGTTTCAGCGGTTTGTGCCTCGGCGGTCTTGGATACAGAAGCGGCAAGTGCTGAAGACGCTGGAGAAACTATCGCCAGATAAGCAGCCGCCAAAAAAATTTTGCCGAAGTTCGTTAAATAGGATTGATTCATGTGTCCCACACCATTAAAAACAGCATTAGCGGTAAATGCGCCCTAACGCCTGTCCAGTCTATTAATCCCGTGGTGCAGTGAAAACTAACACTGATACGAAAAATTTGCAAAAGTTAATATTTTCGGGGAAATCCGCTTTCTCTAAGAAACTGGGTTTCTTAATACAACGGAAAAAAGCCTGTAAAAACTATTACTGTAATTTCATTACTATGTCAACTTTCTTACACTTAAAGAAAGCGATCTGCCTAAGGGATGAAAAACGTAACCGATTTTTACCCATCTTGTGGGACGGGCGAAGATGCCAGTTTTGCGTGAGAGATTTCTAGAAGCCCGCACCACAAGAAATTTTGGTGACTCGATACGATTGCTGAGGAGAGTAGTGCGAGAATTTCACCAGTCACTTGTATTAAACAGCAAAAGCAATTTTCCCTTTAATATAAGCTTCAGCAATTATTTTTCGTTGCAATTTACCGCTACTAGTTTTTTGCAATTGCCCCGGACAAATAAAAAATATCTGTTCTACTGGAACTTTCACACCAATGTGGTTGAAAATTACCTCACTTGCTTGCTGTTTGTACTCAATTGCTTGTTTGTGTACACTAGTTGGCTTGGTTTCTATTAAGATAACGATCTTTTCATCTACTTGAATAGCAGCAACTTTGCCTGATTGCACAAAGGGTAAGAACTCTAAGTTGTGTTCAAAATCAGTAGCAAAATAACTTTGACCGTTAATTTTAAAACGATCGCTGATTCTGCCAGTAATAAAAAGCTCACCCTCACTCATGACACCTAAGTCACCAGTAGGAAAGAAACCGTGAGGATTATAAAACTGGCGATTGCTTTCCCAATAACCATCAACCAAAGAACCGCCCCTGATTTCAATTTCTCCTATTTCGCCCTCACGACATAAAGTTCCATCTTCAGATATTAAACGCACGCTAAAATCACTCAACGGTTTACCTAAAGAAATAGCTTGACAACCATTCGCCAGTGTCAGCACTCTCGGAACATCTTCTAGCTGGCAACAAGAAACCATTAAAACGGCTTCTGCCATACCATAGCAAGGCTTAATAGCTCTAGATTGCAATCCATAGGGAGCCAACATCTCTATAAATTGATATAGCCTTTTAACATTAATTGGCTCACTACCATTAAAAACTATTCGTAAATTTTCTAAGTTTACATCAGCGATGTCCGTGGCTTCGCTATTTTCCAGTTGGCGCAGACAGTAACTAATAGCAAAATCAGGAATAACAGTGATGGCAATTTGTTTTTTGGAAAGTTCCCTCAACCAACCTACAGGATTAATCAAGAACTTCATCGGTGTATCCAAATGCAGATTCAATCTTCGATACAACGGAGTGAGAAATCCACCTACTAATCCCATATCATGATACAGAGGCAACCAACTTGCTGCTTCTTCACCCTGTCTGCTTTGAGCATAGTTAGCAATAATCTGCATTTGTGCCATAATTTTGCCGTGGGTAACAGGAATTCCCTTGGGAAAAGCAGTTGAGCCAGAAGAAAACTGTACAAAAGCTATATCATCAGAGGTAATAGCGGCAAAATCAGGTGATGCTTGGAGCTGAAAATCTGTGATTGGGAAGGTCAATCGCTGGAGACTAAAAGCCAGAGATTTGATACTAGGAGCTTCTAAAATCAAGTGAGCATTGTATAAATTGGCAATTCTGTTGACAAAAGCCAAATAGCTATCCTTCACTACACCCATACCATAAGGTTTGACTGATAAGGGAATTGCACCCAGTCCAATCAAAGCAAAAAAGGAAATAAGCACACCTTCTGTAGTTTCAAAAGGAAACACTATCCTTGTACCCACTGTCACACCTTGAGAGCGAAAATACGCCATGTATGTAGTAATCTGCTGATAAAAATTGCAGTAGGGTAAGAACTTAGTATCTTTGCGATCTTCCTGAAGGAACAAACCGATATGAGCATCAGTGTTTTTGAGTGCCTGTATCATCTCCAGCATGGTGATTGAAACTTGCACTGAGGGTTGTAATTTTGGCGTGAATGCTACTTCAGGTAATGTCATGACACACCTTCCAGTGCCTTAGTTACAATATTTTCTTCAAGAAAATCCTGCAA
The DNA here is from genome assembly GCF_054684315.1 of Scytonema sp. NUACC21. Classification (NCBI taxonomy): domain Bacteria; kingdom Bacillati; phylum Cyanobacteriota; class Cyanophyceae; order Nostocales; family Scytonemataceae; genus Scytonema; species Scytonema sp. NUACC21. The sequence continues at coordinate 73,337 of NZ_BAAFZH010000089.1, forward strand.
ACTTTTGAGTTTGCGTTCAACAGCATCAATAAATCCAATTTTCACGCGAGCATCAGCTGCTATAATAGCAGCTCCATTAGTGAATATTTCTACAGTTTGGCAAAATACTGCTTGATAGCAATACTCTTTTTCCGTATCCTCTATTTTGGTAATAACTCTAACTTCTCCTGGTAAAATTTCCCGGCGATAATTAATCTCAATCCGCGCTACTACAGGTAAAATGCGCTGACCATGACGTAAATTGTGGTGGTCAAGCCATAACCATCGTCCTGCTTCTAAGTATTCCAAAACCGTAGCATTATTGACGTGACCTAAACTATCAAGGTCATTTGGTCGCACTTGCAATGTGAGACTGATTGGTTCAAATTTCATATCAACAATATTGGATAACTTAACAGTTGCCACACTTATGTATTAAGAACAATCATTGCAACAGTAGATACATAATTCCCACTATGAGAAATGGAAATGTGAGCAGTCCAATTTTGACGAGTAAAATACTCTGCTAGGGAGCCGTAAAACTGGAAATATGGAGCTTTGCTGGAGTTGTGTTGTATTTCTACGTCTGTCCAATAGAATTGAGGGGCTATTTTCAGTGCTTTAAATAGGGCTTCTTTAGCAGAAAATTGAGCCGTCATACTTTGCAAAGGGGTTTTACTTTGACTGAAGTATAAATACTCTGCTTCTGTAAAGAAGATACCTGGAATTTTGAGTGCTTCCACTTTTTCTAGCTCGTCTATCAGTTGAATATCGTGTCCTAGCCCAATCAACATCCCACCAATTCCAACCACTTTTGTTCAACTTCCGCCGCTGAGCGTACCTCAATTCCTGTAATTTGTCTGAGGGCAGAAAAAATCATTCCTTGCTTGCGTTCAATATTGTCAGGAATTGTCATCTCGTACTTGAGTGTATCCCACCAGTTAACATGGGAATTTCGCTTTTCTAAATGCTGCCGCTTGCTACCATAAAGTTCGCCACCTTCCCGAACAAACAAATGAGTCACAGCAAATGCTCCTTTGGGGGAGTACTCTTGACTATCAACTAGAGCTTTGGCAAAACTAATGAAGTAGGTCATATGCTGAGCTTCATCAGCAGCAATTTGCTTAAATAATTTCTTCAAGCCAGGATCTTGAGCAACACTGGCACAATATGAGTAGTTAACTGTAGCTGTAATCTCGGAAATCGCCAGTAAAACCAGGGTTCTGAGCATATCATCGTCGGGAAAAATCTTCCGAAACTCAATGAGATCGCGATCGTTTATTGTTTCTAAACCAAGCAGGTGAGATAAGCGATTCAGTGTACTCTCATGAAAGCTTTCTTCCTCATTCCAGTAACGGCTCCAGGTACTGCAAGCTTGCATGACACTCGCTACAACTGGATTAGACGCTTGCCATCGACGACATTCAGCATCTGCCAATCTTGCAAGGCGATCGGCTCCTGGTTTGGTGGTTAATTCTGCTCGTCCAGCATTCCAAATATTCGCTTTATCCAATTCACTTAATTTCTCGAAGTTAATTCCATCGATCATTTCCACGGCGCTCCATCGGCGCTTTTCGTGGAAACTATGTTGTTCCCAAATTAAATCTATTAAGCAACTGCGCTGTTCAGCTAGACTTTTATACAATTCGCTGACAATATTGAACCTGGAAATTACATTCACCATAGCTAGCTTTTGAAAACTCTGTTTTTCAATTTTGTAGGTTGTGTTTGGTCTTTGTAGCTAATTAAGGTATGATCTGTACCTTGTTTACTTCTTGTAAGAAGACTTCTAATACCATTGAAATTTTTGTATCTAATGAGAAAGCAGGTAAGCGGATATCAGTTCCATACTGCTTTTTGATAGTGTTACTCATCTTGGCAAACGCCTCCATCAGATCGATACTGTTCTGAAGTTGTTCAGAACGGGCAATAATTTCTGAAAGTGTCAAGTCTTGCTCAAAAATGTCGGCATAAGGTAATTGAACGTTTTGTGCAAACAGGTGACAAATATAATCTTTCACGCTAATTAACTCCTGTGTTCAATGTTTGAGTGAGCAGCAAGCTCTTATATTAAGTTGTTCCCTTTTAAAAAGGCTCTGTTTGTCTTGCTTAACAAATATTTACGATAAAGAGCCCATCAACGTTCACCTATTTATACTGATATGAAAACCATCTAACAAGTCCAGAATTGAAATCTGCCTTCCCATAAGGAATGCATTTAGCGCCCTTACCCAACTGGCGAATTTTTACCTAAACCAGGCATTCAAATCGAAACTTACAAAGCTGAATCAAAAATTTGTTGTGCTGTCAGCTTGAGTTGGGGGAATAAAGGCGATGCAATTAAATCATTTCCCCTAAACGCAGTTATTTGATAATCTCCATCTACTACGCAAATTGTAATCGTTTGTTGTTTGGGATTACCCGTAAATCTTTTGCCACCAAATGCCCCATAGTCCACAATCCAATACTCAGGGATTCCCAGATCTTCGTAATCCCTGAACTTGTCGTAGTAGTCGTCTCGCCAGTTGGTGCTAACCACTTCAACGGCTAAAGGGACAGTAGCGCAACCCGTTTGAGGGATACCACTCGATAAATTGTTCAAAGGTGACAAATGACTAAAGACGACCATTCCCAGTTACCTTTTTCATACCGACCCGCTTAGGTAGTGGAATCAGGCATCAAAAAAAATTACTATGTAGAAAAACGCTTTACGAATCTTAATAATGGCAGTCACTCCGCAACAGATACCACAATCTACCTTTGATAAACACTTTTGGACATGGCAGGGGCACAAAATTCAGTACACCGTTATGGGAACTGGACGCCCCCTCGTGCTGGTTCACGGCTTTGGTGCTTCCATTGGACATTGGCGGAAAAATATACCCGTTTTGGCAGCCGCAGGTTACCGGGTTTTTGCAGTAGACCTTTTGGGGTTTGGTGCTTCCGATAAGCCACCGTTAAACTACACAGTGGAAGTGTGGGTGGAATTACTTAAGGATTTTTGGACGGAACACATACAAGAACCTACCGTATTTATTGGCAACTCCATTGGTGGGCTTTTAAGCTTGATGGTGGTAGCAGAACATCCGGAAATAGCCGCAGGTGCTGTGTTGATTAACAGTGCGGGTGGGTTAAGCCATCGTCCCCACGAACTGAACCCACCATTACGCATTGTAATGTCAGCTTTTAACACATTTGTGCGTTCCCGGATTACGGGGGCATTCGTCTTCAATCGCGTTCGTCAGAAAGCACAAATTCGCCGTACCTTGTATCAGGTTTACCGCAATCGGGAAGCTGTCACCGATGAACTGGTAGACCTACTCTATGAGCCCTCTTGCGATCCAGGCGCACAACAAGTTTTCGCCTCCATCCTCACAGCACCTCCCGGTCCTTCTCCAACGGAATTATTACCGAAAGTTGATTGCCCATTGTTGGTCATTTGGGGTGCTGACGATCCTTGGACACCAATGACTGGGGCAAAAATTTACGAAAAGGCTCGGGAAAATGGCAAAAATGTCAAAATTGTTCCCATTCCCGGTGCTGGTCATTGTCCTCATGATGAGGTGCCAGATGTTGTTAATCAAGAAATTGCCAATTGGTTAACGTCGTTGTAAAGTAAACTACCTACACCGCTCGGAGTACCGAGTCGGTGCAGGCTTACAAACGAGCCAGATTTTACTGATGTGCTGCGAAAATCTGGTTTGCAGTTAACCGAAAGTCTGGAAAGATATTGGAAACCAGTACATCGTCATTTCGGAAAAATTGTTTTTGATACTCATCCTCAACCAGAGTACAAACCACAATTGTTGGCTGTTTGGGTTTGCCAGTATATTCCCTGCCCCCAATACCGAGATAGTCAACAATCCAATATTCACGTACACCTAGCATCGCGTAATCCTCAACCTTGCGAGCGTAATCGTTTTGCCAGTTTGTACTGACAACTTCAATAACAAGTTTGATTGAACCTCCCAAGGTAATTACAGGCTCCTGTTGCCACAGCGGTTCGCTCGCGAGCCCGGTTTTATCCAGTACAATGACATCGGGACGAAAAGCAGTTTCCGTTCCTAACAGTTTGATCGGGCATCGGTAGGGAATGAAATAATCTGGGTACTTTTGGTCAATCTCCACATTCAGCTTTCGTCCAATAAAGGCTGCTACTTGTTCATGCGGTCCGCTAGGCTCCATGTCAATTATTTCCCCATCAATTAGCTCATAGCGTTCATTGTCACCGTACTGGTTAATAAACTCATCAACAGTTATAAACTTCGGTGCTGCTTGAACCATCGTAATTGCTCCTCATTATCACAGCTTTCCACTACCGCTAGCCTACATCTCAAGCTTCTGGTTCTATCCCTAATGCACGCAATTGTGCTGCCAATCGCTCCGCCCGTTGGCGTTCTTGCTGTGCCAACTCCGAACCCCATAGCAAGAGTTCTCCTTGTTCATTCCACCAACGCAACCAATGCCCAGTGCGGTTTTCACGGCTTCCCTGCCATATCCCTAAAAACAGGCTCATCTCCGCAATCCAGTAACGGTTATTTTCATCTGGCGATGGCGCGGAACCCAGCGCTACTTCTGGCGATCGCAACTGATAACGCCCCGTATCATCCAGGCGATATAGTTCCAGTTCTCCCGTATCCGGTTGAAAAATAGCATAGTGAGGAACTTTTAAAACTTGCTCGTAATAAAACCATTTACCGGGTGGATAAGTGGGTTTGCTTGAGTACTCACCACCTTCGGTATCCGAAAGGAATTCCATCACAATCATAGGAAAATCTCCTTGGAGTTGTGGGGTATAACTGCGCTCGATCTCCTCTCGCGATACCTTAATAGAAGGGACAAATCCCCAATCAGGCGCTTTAACTACAATTCGATTATTTACAGTGGCACAGATGCCGTAGTTGGTTATAGTTAGAGCGTTAGCGGGCAATCTTCCGTTCGCTTCTAAACTTTCCGTTAAAGCCGCAGCTAACAGAGGTTGATTAATGTTATCCACAGGAGCGTCATCTAAAACAAAATCATCAGGTAACTTTTCCCAGGTAATTTCGTAAGTGGCTGCACTAGCTAGCATGGTCAAAGTGCCTCATCAACGCCATTGATACACTTAGCTTAATTTTAATTAAAGGGGTAGAATCACCACCTAAGCAGTACTTCTGTTCTATCATGAGATCGGTGACAATGATAGTATTAAGAACTGTTTCGCGCCTGCCAGTTGCTCTCAGCCTGTCGATATGTCAAAAACCCAGTTATCTGCATCCTTAAATGGGCACCTTCCTCACACAAACCCCAGCCAAAACACAATCCGTATTCGCGGTGCCAGACAGCATAACCTCAAAAATATCGATCTGGAACTACCTCGCGATCGCCTGATTGTCTTCACTGGCGTATCTGGTTCTGGTAAATCTTCCCTAGCATTCGACACAATTTTTGCAGAGGGACAGCGCCGCTATGTGGAATCCCTCAGCGCCTATGCTCGGCAATTCTTGGGACAGGTGGATAAACCTGATGTTGAAGCGATAGAGGGATTGAGCCCAGCTATTTCCATTGACCAAAAGTCAACATCTCATAACCCCCGTTCCACAGTGGGCACGGTAACAGAAATTTACGACTATCTGCGACTGTTATTTGGACGGGCAGGTGAACCCCATTGTCCCATATGCGATCGCAGTATTGCCCCCCAAACCATAGATGAGATGTGCGATCGCATTATGGAACTACCAGATCGCACCCGCTTTCAAATTCTTGCCCCCGTAGTTAGGGGCAAAAAAGGAACACACAGCAAACTCTTATCAAGTCTTGCTTCCCAAGGATTTGTCCGCGTCCGAGTAGATGGCGAAGTACGAGAACTATCTGACGCTATAGAATTAGATAAAAATGTCAGCCACACCATAGAAGTTGTTATTGACAGACTTGTAAAAAAACCAGGTTTGCAAGAGCGCCTTTTCGATTCCCTTTCCACCTGTTTGCGTCAATCAAACGGGATTGCGGTTATTCTCATTAGTCCTTCGTCATCCGTTAACAATGATGAGCAACAACCAAACCCAAAAGACCAAGAACAAGAATTAGTCTGGTTTCGTTCCTCAACCCAACCTACGCGGTATTACTGGCGATCGCCGCGCTCCTAAAATCGGGGTATTGGACACAGTTGAGAAGTGCTGTGAAAAACCGCTTTTTGATTATGCTGCACCTCTAGCAAGAGCGATCGCTCTTCGTACAGCAGCATCAGCATTTACTAAACCAGAACCGTATTCTATTGTGGAACCGAGGTGACTCAAACTATAAGCCGTATCAGACAGAATATTCTTGATATCACCGGCAGTGAGATTGTTATTTACACTCCATACTAATGAAGCAATTCCGGTTACATTCGGTACTGAAGCCGAAGTTCCATTGAAATACTGTTCGTAATCAAATTTAAATTGAGAAGATGACTTGAGGTTAGAAACATTAGTGCTAATGATTTCTGATGGTGCCATTAATGTCAAACCCGCTCCATAGCTTGAACTCCACCAATTTCCGTATGTAATACGTTGTCCGGGTTCTTTGAGATTGCCATAATAATCTTTACTTGTCCAAGAAGCACCGACTGCCATAACGTTTTTGTGCGTTTGGGCTAAATTCGCAGGCGCTTCAACGCTGCTTTGGCCGCTATTACCAGATGCAATCACGAATAAAACATTATCTTTGTTTTGAGAAACGAGGGTCTCAAATTCAGGTGTGGAAGCAGCAGTCAAGCTGAGGTTGATAACGACTTTTTTGCCTTTTGCCTGATTAATGATTGCTTGTGTAGCGTCAACCAAGCTGTAATCTCCAAGGTCATTTGTACCCATAACATCGACATGAATCACTGGAGAAGACCAGTTAATGCCACTCATACCGATGCCATTATTGCTAGCAGCAGCAATCACCCCTTGAACTTCAGTACCATGAGCGCGATCTTGGGGAACAGTTAATTCATCTATATAATTGTTTCCAAAGTAGATGGTAGATCGCATGTCGGGATGAACTTTGCCACCGGCATCAATTGCCAAGCCTGTATCTTCAATCCCAATAACGACATTGTCAGAACCCTGAGTAAAACGCCATGCATTATGAACGCCCATCATATGTAGATTCGATTGGTTTTTAAAGAGAGGGTCATTGGGTACTACTGATAAATCTACCGTCTTGTCCTTGAATTGAATTGTTTCAATGCCCGTAAACAGAATTTCACTATTGTCGCTTAACTTTATAGCATCAAATAGTTGAGTACTATTATTGCCCCCCAGGCTGTAAAGCACACCCCCGTTTTTGGTATCGGCATAGTTGAAAGTAACTGTACTGAAATTAATGTTTGACAAATCCATTAAGTCTCGTTTTCCAGTTCCATAGTCAACATTACCGTTACCAAGAAACACTGTACGCCTATAACCGGGTTGATAGGTAAAGGTGTTTGCCCGCAGGTCTCCTGAGAGAGTATATGTACCATTGCTTGAGGTTTGGGGTAATGGAGAAGTGGGCGTTGGTTGGCTGTTAGTAACAGAATTAGGATTTAATGGTGTGTTGGCAGTAGTAGGAATTACAGATACGGCACTGTCAGATGCTGATGTTACTGAGAGCATCAGCGTGTATTCTACTTCACTATCTATACCGGGATAAATTTGGAGGTAATACTCCCCTGCTTCTAGCGTGGTATTAATTAATTCACGGCTCACACCATCGATTTGTAAGACATTTACAACTTCGCCCTCTTCAATCTCAAAATTACGGTTTTTATCTTGAATCAACTTTACATCTGCATTACCACTGAGATCGTCTTGGTCGAGTTTAAAGCTGCTATGACCTGACAAAATAAATCTGTATAAGTCTGGGCTAGTAGTATCTATTGTATCGCTGATGCGTAAGTGATTACCTAATACGTTTAAGTTATGAGCGGTCTCTAGAGAAGCTTGAGATGAATTCACGGTCATATTTTACGCTACACGGGAGGGATATATTTACATCACAATCTTTCTTTTACGAAAAAAAAATATATCCATGTATAAATTTATCAAAATAAAATGAAAAATTTACTTAATCTTCAAAGTAGATTAAAACATATCATGAGTTGGAATAAGACTTTTTCACAAAAACAACGTTCATGTACAATTTTTTACTGATAAACGTATGTACTTAAAAATAAACTTTTAAATTGTTATGTCAATTTACTAACTATATATAACACGCTTAATATAACAGTGTGTTGTGGCGCAACCGCACTGCAGGGGGAGTTCCGGGCTAGAAGCGGCAGAGAAATCCAAAAGGGGGTTTCCAGACAGGAAGCAACTGCTTAGAATTAGGAGTTGTGGCAAGCAATCCTCAATGCACTAAATTAGATATCCTATTGGTACTTTGGTAAAAATACTAGGGAAAAGTTAGGCGTTGATGAGCTCTTTACTAAATTCTGTAAATCCTTGGCTGGTTGGAGTGGGATTGAACACTCTGTTGCTTGGTGTGGCTTGGATTGCTCCGAAAAAGCTACTCACAAAAGCAGGTTATTTCCACGCTTGGTTACTTGGTGTTCTTATTTGGGGAACACTAAGTTGGCAGGGATATGTAGTAGTTATGTTCTACTTTTTCGTTGGTTCTTTTGTTACCCGTGTGGGTATGGCTCAAAAGGAAGCAGAAGGAATAGCAGAAAAACGTTCTGGTGCTAGAGGACCGGAAAATGTTTGGGGTTCCGCTTTAACTGGAGCATTGTGTGCTGTAGGCGTGGGTCTTATTCAATCGGGATTGGTTCCCTCGGTTCCCCTCTCCTCCCCCTTCTTATCCCTCTTGCTTCTGGGCTACGTGGCTAGTTTTAGTACTAAGCTGTCTGACACTAGTGCCAGCGAAGTAGGTAAAGCTTATGGAAAAAGTACTTTTCTGATTACTACTTTCCAGTCAGTGCCGCGAGGGACTGAAGGAGCAGTTAGTGTGGAGGGAACTTTAGCTGGTGCAGTTGCGTCGCTGGCACAGGCACTCCTTGGTTGGGGAGTAGGTTTGATAGATTTATTAGGTGTAGTGTGGTGTGTGCTGGCGGCGTTCATTGCGACTAATTTAGAAAGTGTGATTGGTGCAACACTGCAATCTCGGTTTAGTTGGCTAACGAACGAATTGGTGAATATTCTTAACACATTAATAGGTGCGATCGCCGCAATTTTATTTGCTTGGATATGGGCAAGTACAATTGCTTAATTTGTTTTCTTTAGAGAATTTTAACTATTCACCGTGATTTTTTTGAAGTTTAGTTGCCGCTTTAGCTTAAGACTGCATAAAATTGCCATATTATATTTACCCAAAGTGTCAGCTAAACTTCAGTATTAATTTATCGATAGCTGTATATTTTGTGTACTTTTTCTACCATTAAGTTTATGGAATCTCTATCATTTCTGAGCGTAGACGACAAACCAATTTCTATAAGAGAAGCAGTAAAATATTTACAAGCTTCTGGAAAATTAGGACAATTCATAGGAGATATTCTTCGCCAATATATTATTGAACAAGAACTGGAAATCAGAGAAGATATAGCAATCAGCCCCGCTTTAACAGAACAGGCAATTATTGATTTTCGGATAAAAAATCAGCTAACTGAACCCAAAAGTTTTCAAGAGTGGCTGCAGAAGAATGGTACGGAATATGATACTTTTCATAAGTCAGTAGCTTTTGGGTTTAAATTAGAAAAACTGAAAGCTGTTGTCACAGAACCAAAGCTACAAGAATTCTTCATTGAGCGGAAAGTATTTCTGGATAGAGTTGTCCTGTCTCGAATCATTGTTGACAACCGAGAATTAGCTGAAGAACTACAAATCCAAATTGAAGAAGGAGCAAGCTTTGAGCAATTAGCTAAAGAGTACTCTCTTGCAGAGGACAAAATTGTTAACGGGATGATGGGACCTGTTAGCCGTGGAACAATGCCAGATATACTCCGGGCAGCAATTGATGTAGCAAGTGCCGGACAAGTAGTAGGACCGATAGAACTAGAACAACGCTATGGATTGTTTCGTTTAGAACAATTTCTGCCAGCGTCGTTAGAAGATACTCAACTAAAGCAAGCACTACAAAATGAGTTATTTGAGAAATGGCTAGCAGAGAAAATTCAAAAATTAACGGTAAAACTCCAGGTGAATTAAAACTTATAGGTAATGAATCTTCGCAAAATCAAGTGCTAGCTTCTCTACCTTGGAATCAACCACCGCTATGCTGGTTAACTCCCGAACAAAAAAGCCGATTACAAGAGTTATCAGAAACCCTGCGCTACAAACTAGGAGAAAAAATTTGGTCACCAGAAACTGGAAATTTTCAGTTTTTGGTTGTTTCCGGTAAAGTACGCTTGCGGCAAGAAGGAGTCAGTCAGCCTTTGGCAACCCTAGAGGGAGGAGACTGGTTTGGCGACCTCCAAAAGTTTTCTTTTGACTGCAAAGCTGTAGCTGCTAGTAAAGAAGTGGTCGTAGTACGCTGGAACACAACAGTTTGGGCAGAAATTTCCACACCCCAGCTAGAGGCATTTTGGCAAGGTGGGGAAGAAGACACACAGAGGAAGAGACACACAGAAGCGGAGACACACACGGGAGGAGACACACAGAGGGAAAATGTCCCCGCCTCCTTGCCTCCTCGCCTCCCCGTGTCTTCAGATGTTGCCGTCTCCGTCCCATCTGTGCCGTCCCCCCCTGTATCAACTTACCCCTTTGTTTCCAGTTGGAATACAGGTGCAGCTTGTTTAACAATGGTGGCGCAACATCTAGACAACGCCGTGCAATTGGAATGGGTACAGCGACAACTTCGGGGACAGCGCCCAAGAAATCTTGTAGAAGCAGCAGAAAAATTAGGCTTTGTGCTGCGGCGGTTACAAGTGAATTGGGATGAGTTGCGACAGTTATCATTCCCCGCCTTACTACAGTGGAATGCAGATTCTGGATCTACTCCCCAATGGATTGTGGCGTATGCAGTTAAGGGCAATCGCTTAATTATCGCCAATCCCCTCAATTCCGAGCAAACTTGTGAAAGCCTGCCAAGATCTATGGTTGAAGAAACTTGGGACGGGCAGCTGTGGCAAGTAGAACTTCTTCAAAAGCAAGAAAAGTTTAACCTGAGTTGGTTTACACCTGCTATATGGAAGTACCGGGGATTATTGGGAGAGGTACTGCTAGCATCTTTCACATTACAGCTTTTAGGATTGGCAACACCGCTGATTACACAAGTTGTGATAGATAAGGTGATGGTACAGGAGAGTTTGCCAACTCTTGATGTGATGGCGATCGCACTTCTGCTAGTATCGGTCTTTGAGGCGTTACTTGGTATCCTGAGGCTATTTATTTTTACCCATACTGCCCGCCGGCTGGACTTAAGCTTATCCGCACAGCTATTTCGCCACCTAATGCGGTTGCCTTTAGCTTATTTTGAGTCACGACGGGTAGGTGACACGGTAGCTAGAGTCCAAGAATTGGAACAAATCCGCCAGTTTCTCACGGGTACGGCGTTAACTGTGGTGTTGGATAGCATCTTTGCCGTGGTTTACTTGGGATTGATGTTCTACTACAACATCCCACTAACATTTGTGGCATTGGCAGTTCTCCCCTTATTTGCGACGCTGACACTGATAGCAACACCTATTCTTCGCAACTGGTTGAACGAAACTTTTAATCGCAGTGCTGACAGTCAATCATTCCTTGTAGAGACAATAACAGGAATTCACTCCGTAAAAGCCCATGCGGCAGAACCAGCAGCACGTACTCGTTGGGAAGGCTTGTTTGCTCGCTTCATCCGTACAGGTTTCAAAGCTTCTACCACCTCTAACATCAGCAGCAACATAGGTGATTTCCTGACCAATTTTTCCAGCTTACTTATTCTTTGGTTTGGAGCTAAGTTAGTTATTGACCAGCAGTTGACTATCGGTCAACTTGTTGCTTTCCAAATGCTTTCCGGCAGAGTCACAGCACCGCTTCTGCGACTCGTACAGTTATGGCAAAATTTACAACAAGTATTACTGTCCGTAGACCGCATTGGCGATATTCTTAACGTCGCCCCAGAAGCTGAAGCCGGAACAGGTTTAGTTTTACCCCCCCTCAAAGGACAAGTTTCCTTCGACCAAGTTTTCTTCCGTTACCGACCAAACACTGAACCCGTTTTGAGAGGAATCTCCTTCAACGTACAACCAGGACAATTTGTCGGTATTGTCGGGCGCAGTGGTTCTGGAAAAAGCACTCTTTCTAAACTTTTGCAACGTCTTTACCAAAATGAATCAGGACGTATCTTAATAGACGGTTTTGATATAAAAAGTGCTGATTTAGCCTCACTGCGCCAACAAATTGGTGTTGTGCTTCAAGAAGACTTTTTATTTAATGGTTCTATCTTAGAGAACATCACATTAGGTAATCCGGATATTAGCGCAGAACAAGTTGTAGAAGCTGCCCGACTGGCTGCTGCTCATGACTTTATCAGTGAATTACCTCACGGCTACGATACCAACGTTGGAGAACGAGGTACTGCTTTATCTGGGGGACAACGTCAGCGTATTGCTTTAGCGCGATTATTTCTCTCGCAAGCACCAATTCTAATTTTAGATGAAGCAACCAGTGCATTGGATAGCGAAACCGAACAGCAGGTGCTGCAAAACCTGCAAGCAATCTCCGCTAACCGCACCGTGTTCCTGATTGCTCACCGTTTTGCCCCCCTCAAGCGTGCCGATTTGATTTTGGTGTTGGAAAAGGGTGTGCTTGCTGAACGCGGTACTCACTCGGAACTGTTGCAGCAAAAGGGTTTGTACTGGTCGCTGTATCAAAGGCAACAAGCGAATATATAGTTTAATTCGGTTCATGATAAGACCAAAAACCTTATCATTGCCTCATGTAGAGACGCGCCATGGCGCGTCTTTACACATGGATTATGCTTTAAGTATGACAGTTGAAGATGCGAAATATGGATACAAACGTAGAGACTTTACACGTAACTGTAAATCAAGAGAGTAGGTTGGGGAGCCACTGCGTTGTGGGGGTTCCCCCCATTCAAGCAAGTGGCGTTTGAGGAACGAAACCCAACACAATCAGTAGATCGCAAACTTTCGGAAACTAACGTAAAAATCAGGGTTTCAGCTCTCGCCACTCTTGCAGGCAAAGAGCATTCGCTTAATAGCGATCGCCTTTTCAAGGTAGTGAGATTGGCTGAAATGTTGATTAGAACGTGCTTTCCCAATATGGGAGCGTCTTGCTAAAATGCGGATGTGGCAAGACTTCTAAAAAACTTTTCGGTCTACTGACAATTTGTAAATCATCCAACACAATTTGTAAATCACCTAACACAATTGGTTGTTTGTTGGGTTTCGCTGTCGCTTAACCCAACCTACGATTCAAATCATTACGTCGTTTGTTCCATTGTTGCCGTTGTCAACAAGATGGATTTTATGTTGACATCTGCTTGTGCTGAACTACTGCTGTCACCCAAGAATAAGTGGTTTTGTAAACTATAATTTCCACCCATTGTTGAGTAGTCTCGCAAATCTCCCTTAAGTACAAGAGAATTGTTAGCAAATAGGTGGTAACTATCGCCCAGAATTGTTAATTGGTAATTACTTAAGACAGTTGTATCAAACATGGCTCGTTCAACGTCATCGTGGTGAATTATCTTAGCGCCACCAGAAGAAGTACTGTCAAATTCTTTCGCCCAAATTTCATTATTCCAAAAACCGATTTCAATTCCTTTATTATCGCTACTTAAAGCAATAATGTTAAAACCAGCATTGTCATCCAGCTTGTCGCCGTTATTATCTCCAAAATGGCTCTCACTCTTTAGCTGGATTTGGAAGCGGAGTGTATAGCCAGTATTGCGATCGAGTTTCACAGCAGTGTCATATTTGCCATAACCAGCTATCCCTGAAGTGGTGGTGACTAAATTAGTTGTTATGTTACTTTGGTCACCCACAACAGTTTCTGTACTACCACCAAAAGATTGAAATACTAAAAATTTTTCGCCTGGTGAACGATCTGATGAACTATCGTAATAATTAACTACTGATGGTAAAGCAGTGGATAGAGTCAGCTTGTAATCTGCTTTAGTCGCGTCTGGTATCACCCGAATGTAGTAGTTATCACCTGCAGGCAATAAACCTTTGAGTTGCTCTGAGATTGTGTCCGATTTTATCGATGAGTAAATACCATCGTTACTATCAACAAGACCATTTTTATTGGCATCCCAAATGACTTGCATATCAGCGTTAGCTGTCAAGTCGCCCAACATCGCGTTGGTAGTCAGTTCATTGTTAAGTTTGAATTTATAAAATTTATGAAATGTTGTGGGATCTACAGAGTCAATTTTAACAGTAGAAGTATTGCCGAGTGTACCAATATCTTCAGCCGTAGTTAATGGCGATGCAGCAGTCAGTGTTATATTGTATTGGGCGCTACTATCACCCACTGAAGAAACTTCTATATAGTAAATACCAGCTTCTAGAGTACCACCAACCTTGTTTGTACTGGAATTCGATGAAGTTGCAATGACCGAACCTAAAGCATCTGTTACCTTAAAATCGACATTAGCAGTTAAATTACCCAATTCTACAGTTGCGTTGGTAAGGCTGGTTAAGTTAAGGCGATAGTAGTCCTTAGTGTCGCCCAGACCAACAAAGTCAGTATAGGTGAAGGTGCCTGTGGTTTGGGGAACAATACGAGCAGAGTCTAGAGAATTCCCGGCATAATCGCTACCAGGACGCCCTTCTTTCTGTCCGTTCACTAGGAAGTGCATGTAAGCCTGTTGATTGTTGAAACCACCAGCAACCAAGTCAGAATTATTCGCCAGGTAAACTTTGGCATTGAATGCCTCAGAAGATGGTCGCCCCTGTGTCAATCCAAACAATTGGAAGTGTTCTAACAGTTGCTTGTTGCTCAAACCAGCTGCTTGTAAGTCACTATTGACACTGCGGTAGTAATTGACATCTAAGGCAATATTGAATTTTCGCCCCTCTGTCAAACCAAAAAATTGAAAGTGTTCTAATAACTGCTTGCCGTTGAATCCACCTTGCATCAAGTCAGGATTGTTTGTCAGGTAGTAATCAGGATTAAAAAATTGGGAATATTGACGATTTTCATTGAAACCGTAGTTTTGCAGGTGTTCTAGCAGTTGAACGTTGTTCATGGCTGCGAGGTCTTTGTTCATCTCTCGGTAAAAGGAAAGATCGACAAATTGGGAAAAGCGACGTCCTTCAGCAACACCATTGTTTTGCAAATGGTCAAATAGTTGTTGATTGTTCATCCCTCCTAAGTCGCTATTGCTAGAACGGTAGAAGTTGAGATCGACTAGGGGTGAGAATGCCCGTCCTTCATTAAGACCAAAAGTTTGAAAGTGGGAACGTAATTGCTCTTCTGTAAAATTTGCTAAATCTTTGTTAGCTGAACGGTAGTAATTAGCATCGAAGTAGATGGACATAGACTAATTCCTTGTAATAAGTCGATTAATCGGCTCCTAGTCCATCCCCAGTTAATATGAAAACACAGAATAGGAGCCAAGGAAAGGGTATTCTATGCTACTTGTTTATTTGTTCTGGCTGAGAAATGAGAATAGTAAATGTGCTGATTTTAGTTACGTGTTGACCAATAAATTTAAATATAAACACTTACTTTGATTTATTTCCTGTTAACTGTGCGATCGCTCTTTTTACGCAATGATTCCCATGCCGAATTCAAATAGGATAAGGTAAAGTACAGCGTACCATCGACGTTAGTTAGCTCGTTGAGACTGTAAGTGTTAGTTCCACTAACACCTAAGCGTACTGTTCTTTCTTAATTAACGCTTTCAATCGGTACATCGTTGGCTGGGGTAATGATGATGGTGAAGGTTTTAAGATCGGGAACACTCTCACTTTCATCTTGTAGGATAAAGCTAAAACTGTCAGTAGGCGTTTCACTACCATGATGTTCGTAGCTGAAACGGTTGTTGTCGATATCATCCTGAGTTAAAGTTTGGTTAACAGTCAGGGGAACGTTGTTTAATTTTAAAGTTCCATTAGTCGGTAAGCTTTTTAAGGTGTAAGTCAGTTGATTTGGATTGCTATCAAAATCAATCCCTTGTAGCAGGTTACTAGAAATAATTGCCTCTGTGTTTTCCTCTAGTGTTAGCTCCATAGGCTCTACCATGGGTCTAGATGCAGCAAAAAACTGAACGTCATAGTGGCTGTTTAGTTCTGTTTCTGAAGAGACTTGCACAAAATAAGTGCCACTTGCCAAATTATTCAGCTTTATTTCTTTTAAAGGTAAACTTGTATTCGTGGAACTGGCGATCGCCTCCTCAAGCTCCACTACACCATTATTATTAATATCTTGAATCAGTTGTATGTTAAGGTCTGAAAAGGCGTTCAAAGTGACAGTTAAGTCATTGATACCAACCAAATCCAATGTGTAAAAGTCGTTGGTATCAGTGTTTCCCAGCCAATCAGTGAAACTGATTTGTTGCATACCAACAGAGACATTACGAGCCTTTGTCAAAGTATTTCCGGCATAATCACTACCGGGCCGTCCTTCGTTAAGTCCATAAGTAAGGAAGTGCAAATATGTCTGTTGGTTGTTATACCCAGCCGCCATTAAGTCAGAATTGTTGGCTAAGTAAACTTTGATATTGAAATTAGATGAAGATACCTTTCCCTCTGACAGACCGTAGAGTTGGAAGTGCTCTAAAAGTTGCTTGTTACTGAGATTTGCTGTTTTTAAGTCAGTATTAACATTCCGATAGTCGTTGAGATTGAAGGCGATGTTGAATTGGCGTCCCTCATCCAAACCAAAGAGTTGAAAGTGTTCTAACAACTGCCTACCCTTAAAACCTGCTTCCATTAAGTTAGTGTTATTCTTCAAGTAGTAATCAGCATCGAAAAACTGAGAATATTTGCGATTTTCACTTAAACCGTAGTTTTGCAAATGTTTTAGCAGTTGGTCATTGTCCATACCTGCCAAGTCTTTGTTGCTCTCTCGGTAAAAATTCAGGTCAAAAAACAGGGAGAACTGCCGTCCTTCAGAAATACCAAAGTTTTGTAAATGGTTAAACAACTGCTGGTTATTAAAGCTACCTATGTCAGGATTACTATCACGATAAAAGTTCAGGCCAAAAAACAGGGAGAACTGCCGTCCTTCAGAAATACCAAAGCTTTGTAAATGGTCAAACAACTGCTGGTTATTAAAGTTAGCCAGGTCAGGATTACTAGCACGATAAAAGTTTAGGTCAAAAAACTTAGAGAACTGCCGTCCTTCAGAAATACCAAAGCTTTGTAAATGGTCAAACAACTGCTGGTTATTAAAGCTAGTCAGGTCAGGATTACTAGCACGATAAAAGTTTAGGTCAAAAAACTTAGAGAACTGCCGTCCTTCAGAGATACCAAAACTTTGTAAATGATCGAACAACTGCTGGTTATTGAAGCTACCTAGGTCAGGATTACCAGTACGATAAAAGTTCAGGTCGAAAAACAGGGAGAACTGCCGTCCTTCAGAAATACCAAAACTTTGTAAATGGTCAAACAACTGCTGGTTGGAAAAATTTGCTAAGTCAATGTTGCTAGCACGGTAAAAGTTGAGATTGACAAGCGGTGAAAATGCACGTTCTTCATTGAGACCAAAGTTTTGAAAGTGTGAAAATAATTGTTCTTGTGTAGTAAGACCTGCTGCTTTTAAATCGGGGTTAACAGAGCTATAGTAGTTGGCATTAAATAAGTTAGCGGGCATTAGTTATAACCTGAGTATATGGATAAGTCGCACTTCACCGTTTCTGTTCCTTGGCAAGCACAGTTATAAGGTCAAGTTTGCTTGTATTTTTTCTTACTCAGGTATATACCCTGTTCTGGATAATCCACAAGGTTAAGGTATGAATTTATATGAAATAAAAAATTAAATGCTTAAGAATATATTGAGTTTGTAAGTTATTTTTGATACAAAATATGAAAAACGATTAATACAATAAAATTACGTAAAAATGCCAGCAAAAGCGAAACTATGAACCAAACTTTATTTCATCTTGCCTTTCCCGTCACAAATATCACCGAAGCAAAAGCGTATTATGTAGATGGTTTGGGTTGTATCCCCGGACGGGAAAACCACCACGCCCTAATTCTCAATCTCTACGGTCATCAACTGGTAGCCCATGTCACAAAAGACCCTTTGACATCCCAGCGCGGTATATACCCACGACATTTTGGGATAATCTTTACTTCATTAGGAGATTGGGAAGATTTACTAGCAAGAGCGCAACAACGACAACTACTTTTTCGAGAGGAACCAAAACATCGCTTTGTCGGTTCTCCCTTGGAGCATCGCACTTTCTTTTTAGAAGATCCTTTTTATAACTTAATGGAGTTTAAGTATTACCGCTACCCTGAGGCAATTTTTGGGAATCCTGAATATACTCAAATTGGTGACCGGATTTAACTGGGGTCGTTAATGCTTTTGCGATCGCTGTTAAACTTCTAGAATCTGTCAGCATCCAAGCGTGGGTTAAAACAGGCACCATCACATTTCGACCTACAGGCATTTCCGAACTATTTGCAGGGACAATCATCAGATCGTATGGCGTCCATATAGAAGTAAAATCCAGCTGTTCAAGCATTGCAACATCCCGGTTCAAATCCTGTAAGAAAGGACTATCAGGACGCATTTGAATGCATCCAACACCTTGGTTGCAAAAAGCTATCCACGTACCGTGGTGTGGTGAGGAGATGGTGATAAACCGCTGTACGCGGTTTATTCCCCCAAGCCGCTGGACGTAATAACGACTGACAATACCTCCCATGCTAAAGCCGACTAAATCTATGGCTTGTTGCGGTTCAAAGGTTTTCTCAATATAATCAGCAACTTGCTGTGCCAAACTATCAAGACCAATTCGACCGGTATTTGGCACCAAATCTAGGTCGTGTACGGTCAAACCCTTCTGTTGTAGGAAGGAGATGGTTCTATCGAAAACTCGACCCGTATCAAAAATTCCGTGTATCAGTAGCACGGGATTCTTTTGTTTTTTTACACCGTTCATTTGCACAGTTTTGTATAATTATTTTTTCTAATTTAATCAACAACCATTGGCGGTTGACAAAAAGCTATGACACTCCTCTCACTGGATTGAGTCATACGGTTTCTCTAACTCAAACACGTAATTTTTATAAGTAATAGTTAAGTTTTGTTAAGCGCACTCTCAAAATGTTGCTCCTAGTTACAGAAAAATTTAATAATTGAATCTGACTGTATACAGGTTACGAGTGCCTGAAAGCAAGAGTTAAAAGCATTAGCCCTGTACTGTCTACAACCACCTTGGTGAGAAATAAGCCTCCGGAAGGCTGTTATCCAGATTGGTTATACACACAACTAGGTTAATGATGTATATCTTGATAAAACGTAACAATATTCCGTAATTTTTTAAGTGTTGCGGTCAGAAACCAGGTATAAGAGGCAGGAGAGATTGTAATGTTCGGCTTTATCAAAAATTTAATTGCGGGAATTCTGAACTTTTTCATCGGGCTTTTCGGTGGTAAGAAAGGTGGCTACTATTTGGAACTAGATGAAGCTGCTGAAGTAGCACAGGATGTAGCAAAACAAGCAGCATCGAAGACGAAGGAAGTAGCGCAATCAGTAGCAACGAAAACTAAGGAAGCAACTGAAACAGCCACATCGACAATCAAGCAAGCTACTAAAACAGCGACATCGAATGGGAAGAAAGCCAGCGAACCTGCGGGCACAGAAACACAAAACGGAACTAGAAGTGCGGCAGCACCTGCTGAACCAAAACCAGCTAAAGTTGAGTTAGTACAAACGGCGAATGGTGTTAAACCGGAACCAGTTTCACCAGCAAAAGCTGAAGCAGCCAAAAAAGCAATACAACAACAACCAGCCGACACAACTTTTGCACCAAAGTATCTTTCCGTCCCTAACAATGCCAATGGTCGTCGTCGTCCCGGCGCGAACATGAATCCTTTCTTAGATATGGCACGTCAGGTGAAGACCTCTAAGTAGTGGAGTGAATTACCTACACCAACCCGTAGGTAGAATTTGGGGCTTTTTGCGGTTTAAGCTAATTTTGCGATCGCAAATAATATTCAGAAAACCCGGTATCTGCCAGAA
Organism: Scytonema sp. NUACC21; assembly: GCF_054684315.1. Lineage (NCBI taxonomy): Bacteria > Bacillati > Cyanobacteriota > Cyanophyceae > Nostocales > Scytonemataceae > Scytonema > Scytonema sp. NUACC21. The sequence goes on from NZ_BAAFZH010000089.1 coordinate 93,388, forward strand.
ACCGGGTTTTTTAGTTGTTCGGTTAAGTAAGTGGACAGAAATAAGGGATCGTAGGGGCGAACGGTTGAGAGCCCTTACAACTATGCTGCACGTTAGTTCAGTGGTGGGCAATGCATACCCTACAAAGATTAACTGGTGGGCAATGCCCACCCTACAAAGATTAACAATGAAGAAAACCCAGCTTCTGACGAAACCGGGTTGTGTAGCTGTCAATTAATTGATTCCCAAAGCTCAGACAAGAATGTATGTTACTTTCATCCTTTAGCCTTCATACTTCATCCTTGTTGTACTAGCTTCCTGGTAATTGCTGTGGTTGAACGGGTGAGAGGGGTTTGAATGGCTTGATGGTTTTGATGTCCACGCAAGGGGTACAATCGAGCTTAGTTCTAAGTTCAGTGCTGAAGGTGATTAACTGTTCGACAAGAGCCTGACGGTCGGTTAAGCAACCTTTGATTGCGATGACTTCGCCAAGTGTCCACTCATAGAGCTGTCTGTCAGCATTGTTCATGATTAGTGTCAATTCATTCTTGGTTCGCAAGATTTGGTTGACAAGTTCGTCTACCTTGACGTTGATGGAATTCGCAATCCGGACGTTGAAGGAGTCTCTGTCGCCGATGATGTTGATTAGTTCATCAACATACTGTCTCACGAGGGAGATGAATGTTTGATTCCACTCGTTACGGATGTTGTCAATCTTGATGTCAATATCTCTGTAGACATTATTAATCTTGTTGTTAATTTCAGAGCTGTTGACAACCAAGTTCACAATGTCGTTGTTAATTGCAGTGTTGTTGATGACAGTTTGCTGCAAGCGTTGGTCGAAGTACTGGTTCAATCCCTCATTGTTGTTGACAATGTTTTGGGTAATGACTTGAATGTAATTGCGTATCTTTTGCTCGTAGGTGTTGTCGATTTGCTGGCTGACGTAGTGGTTAATGTCAGTATTGTTGTTGACAATCTTCTGAGTAATGAGTCTATTGAATATGTCTCTACCGCCTATCACATTGATTAATTCATCAACGTGCTGTGTAGCCAGAGTGATGAATGCCTGATTCCACTCATTGCGGAGGTTCTGAATCTTGTTGTTAATTTCAGTGCTGTTGCTAACGAGGTTCACGATCTCGTTATTAATTGCAGTGTTGTTGATAACAGTTTGCTGCAAGCGTTGGTCAAAGTACTGGTTGAGTTCCTCATTGTTATTCACAATGTTGTGAGTAATCAATTGGATGTTATTTTGTACTTTTTGCTCGTAAGTGTTGTCAATTTGCTGGCTGACGTACTGATTGATTTCAGCATTATTGACAATGTTCTGAGTAATAACTCTGTTGAATGTCTCTTTGCCGCCTATGACGTTAATCAGTTCATCGACATGCTGTGTAGCAAGATTGATGAAGGTCTGATTCCACTCATTGCGGAGGTTCTGAATCTTGTTGTTGATTTCAGTGCTGTTGGTAACGACGTTGACAATCTCGTTGTTGATTTCAGTGTTATTGGTAACAGCGTGCTGTAAGCGCTGGTCAATGTACTGGTTTAATTCCTCATTGTTGTTGACAATGTTCTGAGTAATAAGTTTGATGTAATTCCGGACTTTTTCCTCATAGGTATTGTCAATTTGCTGGCTGACATACTGATTGATTTCAGAGTTGTTATTGACAATATTCTGGATAATTGCTCTGCTGAATGTCTCTCTGCCGCCTATTGTACCGATGAGTTCATCAACGTGCTGTGTAGCGAGATTGATGAAGGTCTGATTCCACTCGTTGCGGAGGTTCTGAATCTTGTTGTTGATTTCAGTACTGTTGGCAACGAGGTTAACAATCGCGTTGTTAATTTCCGTGTTGTTGGTGACACTGTGCTGTACGCGCTGGTCTAAGTACTGGTTTAATTCCTCATTGTTATTCACAATGTTGTGAGTAATCAATTGGATGTTATTTTGTACTTTTTGCTCGTAAGTGTTGTCAATGAAATTAAAAGGCTTACACTGTAAGCTTTGGAGCAATTTACAATGGTTGCCTTATTTACGCCGACTTGTACTAGTAATGCGATCGCTTCGTACTCAATGACTCTATAGCGATTGTGGTGGGGCAATTGTGGCTGGTAGCACTGTGGAAGCTCTATAACGGTTAAGAAAGTTAGCGCCCTATCATTTGGATGATAGGTTTTTAGGAACTTCCACTCCTAACCCAGTTCTGTTAGGAAATTCGTATACTTACCAAGCGTGCGAGGATCTCTTTATACCCGTGCAACACCCCATACCTTACTATAAGGTTTTGGAATAAACGGGAATAATAGTTGGAGACATAGTTGGAGACGCAGATGAGTAGAAAAAAAATCTTAATATTATCGGCTAACCCACAAGATGCAGCTAGGGTGCGATTAGATCTAGAGGTGCGAGAAATTGAAGATGCAATCAAACGCTCTCAAAATCGTTCGGAATTTGAAATAGCAACTAAGTGGGCAGTTCGAGTGGATGACTTGCGCCATGCATTATTAGATTACAAACCCAATATTGTTCACTTCTGCGGTCATGGCTCTGGGATGGGTGGGTTGGTCTTGGAAAACAGTCTCGGAGAAGCAAAGTTAGTCAGTACGGAATCTCTGGCAAGGTTATTTAAGTTTTTTCAGAAAACAATTGAGTGTGTTTTACTAAACGCTTGCTACTCAGAAGTTCAAGCAGAAGAAATACATCAGTATATTAACTATGTGATTGGAATGAATGAAGCAATTGGAGATACAGCAGCCATTAAATTTGCTCTGGGATTTTATGACGCATTGGGTGCAGGAAGAACATACAAGGAGTGCTTTGAGATGGGCTGTACTTCAGTAGGCTTAGAAGGGATTCCAGAATCCCAAACTCCACAACTGAAAATTAGACCTCATGTACAAGCAAAGTGGCAATATTACGAGCACCCCTTTTATAGCGTGGGAAGAACATTGTCAGAAATGGGGCAAGAAGCAGCAGATCGCCAGTGTCGTCAAATCTATGACGAGTTAGTTACACAAGGTATTGTAGAAGGTGGTGCTAGGCATATATGGGCACATTTAGATTTTGGGCAGTGTGTGTACAACAAGTGGATATAAACGCGAGCTGTTCGCTCATAGAGATCTTCATACTAAAATAAAAACCCGTGAATGCTTTTACATCCAGGGTAGTTTTACCTAATGGTTTATATTGCTTAAGAGGAGGTTTCATATATTTATCGGTGAAAATAGAGTTAACTTATGCAGTTACTCCACTCGATATCATATAAATCGCTCGCCTTCTATATTGTGCGCTCCGCACGGAAGGAGCAATGGAGATGGAGTACAACGTGACAGACAATAAGCTGGGTACAGCTTGCGCCGAAGCGATCTGCCCTCCGGGCAGGAGCGAAGCTATCGCACTCTGCAACATTTATAACCACAAATTATAAGACCGTACCACTTCTTAAGCAGTGCGGTCTGGATTAGTATAGGAAGGTTTAAGTTAATAAATTAAAAGTTATTTGAGGTCTTACTTGACCTCGGTTTTATTTATCTATCAGGAACTACAACATCAAATTCCATCATTCCGCAATTCCCCTCAAACATTTTTCCCTATCTGCGTTCTGGGGAACTAATTTTGGTCAATGTAGTCATAAATTTCATCAAGATCCTTGGCGGCTAAGGGGGTAATGGTGTAACGGCTCATTATCAACTGTTACCCAAAGCAGCCTGATGACGGGCGAGTAGGCGTGCTATCACTTCTTCGCCATCCAAAAGTTCGCCTCGGTCAGCTTGGTCAATACTATTTTTTTTAGGTTGGCTGTCAACTTGCCTTAAAAAGGCACAACCACTTCGCGTAGCGCAACGGTTAGACTTAGAAATAGGTCTCAAACACCATTTCCGGGATAAGCAACCGTTCGTTGTCTAAATCCAGCAATTGACCAATACCCAAAAACCGTTCATCTTCGTGATAAACCCGTAAAAATCCCGAAAGCTCGAAAGTGACAGGAATGCGCTGACCTTGGCACCATTTTTGGGCGGTAATTGCTTGTAAAGTAACAGAAGCGAGATGCTGCAATGGTGCATCAGGGCGCATGGGTTGAAAAGCCCCACTTTGCAATTGTGCTTCTAAATCACTTAGGGTAAGGCTATCCTCCAAATCAAACCCACTACTTTCGGTACGTACTAAAGCAGCGAGAGTTCCACCTGTTTGTAAAGCAGTACCTAAATCGCGGGCTATAGACCGAATATAGGTACCAGCACCACAATGAATTGCCACATCCAATTCTGGAAACTCTCCTTCTCGCCAGTCTAAAATTTCCAAAGAGAAAATCTCCACTATTCGCGCTGGCACCTCAACATTCTCTCCCTTGCGTGCCAAATCGTACAGGCGTTTTCCTTGAACTTGAATAGCACTGTAAATCGGTGGTAGCTGTTCAATTTTACCCACAAATTGTTGCAGTGCAATTTTCACTGTCTCCAAACTTAACCCCACACAAGGTTGTGAAGCCATGATTTCTCCCTGCAAGTCATCAGTTGTGGTACGTACCCCCAACCGAATTGTCGCTTTGTAAGCTTTTTCCCCTGGAAGATATTGCAATAACCGAGTTGCTTTGCCCAACGCGATAGGTAACACTCCTGTTGCTGCTGGATCTAGAGTTCCAGCGTGTCCTACCCGTTTAAGACGCAAAAGTTTTCGTGTCTTCGCCACACAGTCGTGAGAAGTCCAGCCAAATGGTTTGTTGAGATTGAGGAAGCCTTGCACTAGAAAGTGAGGAGTAAGGAATGAAGATATTTAAGATTATTTAGTATAACTCATGACTCGTCTCTTTTTCAATACAACTTGGCTTTTTGGATGCCAAAGCTCGTTGAGTAATTTTTGTGATGGCATTTGCCAAACGTGCTTCTGTCACAGAGGTAGAGGTTAAATGCACATCTAAATATAAAAACCTGGAAATAGAGAGGTTAGCTAATATGACATCTTCGTTTTAGCTATCAAGAATTATGGGATACAAGAGAGTGGATTGAATTCGGAAGTAAATCAATTGAACAAATGCGATCGCCTAAGATTTGGTCGGGACGGGTGGATACTCCTTTTGTTTAATTTCAACTCGTTTGATGTTGGTGGGTGGTGCCCACCCTACTTTTGTTCAGATAGCGCGTTCGATGTTGGTGGGCGGTGCCCACCCTACTTTTGTTCGGATAGGGCGTTTGATGTTGGTGGGCGGTGCCCACCCTACACCTAATGGTAATCTTTTGTTCGGAAGGGAGTAACTTTTTACTTCTTAAAACTTCGTGCTAATTCATTCGTTGTCAAAGACTGAATAAAACTCAAACTAACAGATTGATTGGATATCACTTTGGCATAGGCAGCATTGAGGTACGCTTCATATTTTGGCATTCCTGCAACATAAGTGGCAAAGAAAGGCAAACTCAAAACATTCAAGTAACGTCGTGCTTGGCTGGGATCTTCCCCTACAATTTCTGATGGTAATGCAACTTGATTTGTACTGCCGCTTCCTTCTCCAATAGCCGAAAAGTGGGTGGCGCGTGAAATGACTGCTAGATACTTTTGTGAATTTTCAATCCAGGAGAAAGGTCGTATTTGTTCGTATAAAGCAGGAGCGATCGTATCATCACTGCTAGCGGCAATCATAACTGGAGTTTGAACTTGGCTTAACCCCGCTTCTCCAAAAACACTGCTGGTAATTGGATTAACCGCGATGACTGCTTTGACTCTTGGGTCTCGAAAATCATACTCCTCCGGATTCGGACCACGCAACTCAAGTGCATGACATTGAAGCAGTAGAGATAAATTCCATGTATCCTTCAACGCATTTTCCTGACAGTCTTTTGCCAGTTGCTCAAAGTTAATCTTTGCACCCGCCAAGGCTAAAGCTGTGTAGCCGCCAAAGGAGTGACCAAAAACTCCAACTTGTTGCAAATTCAGTCGCCCTTTGTAACGTGAATCAAATCTGTTGCGTTCTTCAAGTTGGTCTAATACGTATTTCACATCCAGAGGTCGGTTTCTAAATTCATCCGGTTGTGCAACTTCACTTGTTCTACCATTGAGAAGCGATCGCAATTGCTTGGTATCACTACCGGGATGAATGGGAACCGCAACAGCAAAACCGTGAGAAGCAAGGTGAGTGGCTAAATATTCAAAGTTACTACTGTCTGAACCCAAACCGTGAGAAACAACGATAACAGGAACCCGACTTTGATTCTTAGGAAGGTAAACATCAGTTAGTAAGAATCGATTGCGAACCGCGTCGAAAAACTTTAGTGTTTGTTTTTGCCATCCATAGGGTCCTTTTCGTCTGAAATCTTGTCCAACAGAGATGTCAAAAGAGGGTCTTGTGCTAGCAGCCTCTATATTTGATTTTTGCTTGACAGCCGCGACTGCGCGATTGGTTTCATTGACCAATTTTTCCAACTCTGCTGCCATTGCCAAGGTACGTCCCAAATTGATATGCATAGTGGGACTGGGATATTTACGCAGTATGTTTAATAAAGTTAAGCCTTCTGGTTCAGCCGCCGCCAGAATCAACGCCGAACGTAATGCGTGCAGCCCTGCTTTTGGTTGTCGGGATTCAGTTCTAATGATTTCTCCCAAACGGTAAAGTAAAAATTCTCCTTGTGAAGTGTAGAGAAATTGGGAAATGGCGACATGACTGACTTTTATACGACTAAGTAAAACTCGCTGCAACTGCTGGAGTTGTTCTTTTTTTAGATACTTTGTATAAACTTCCAAGTCTCGATCGATGACACCTTTTTTAGCGTACTCTTCTAATGCTTTGACGGACACCGATCGCTCAAAAGCTGAATAAGACCCATAAATTCGCTCAGCACCAAAGGCAGAATTACCTAACCCAAGTGTTGGTAGCAAAACTGACAGAACCAGCGGTAGTGAATTTCTTCTCAGGGCGCTAGTCCAATGACCCAATAGGTTGTTCATTGTTTTTTAACTGTGCAAGGAGATGGTGTTTGACGAGGCGTGATGCAGTGGTAGTTACGCGGTCACCCTGGAAGTAAATACAGCATTGTTCAGGTAAATGAAGTACATAGGTAGGGGTGCAAGGCATTGAACCCTTACTTAGTCAATTGTCAAGAGTCATTTGTTAAGCACAAAGGACAAAGGACACACGACAAAAAGTAATAAAGGTAGGTAAAAACACCCACCTTTCAACAAACCAGTAGGATAGCGTTCGCTAACCATGCCTTTTAATAAATAAAAAATAACATAATTCCTATTTAGTTACCAGTTATCAATTTTCATTTTTCTCCCCAGATAACTGATAACTGATGGCTATTTATCGGGATTTTCCTAGAGCTATTGTAACCGAACCTAATACCACTAAAACTGCTCCTACTATTCCTATAAAGGTCAAATGTTCTGTAGCGATCGATTTTGGTGTTATGACTGATACAACCCAAACTGCTATTAAAGTCACAATGGGAGCCAAAGCCAATACCGCACTGACTCTTGATGCTTCCCAATGTTCTAGAGATTCAGCAAAAGCACCATAAGCAATAAGAGTATTGAGGGCACAAAACAGGAGAATAGCAAAATGCCAAAAATTGAGTGTAAAAATTGTTTTTGTGTTAGCAAATGGAGTGAATAATAAAGCACATCCTCCGTAAATAATCAGCATGATGCTAGGAGAAGATAAAGATTGTAACAACTGTTTTTGGGCTAAGGCAACAGGTAAAATTCCCCATAAGAAAACCGTCAACAGTGATAATGCTAGCCCCAAACGCCAGCGACCAGAGGTAGTATGCATTTTAGTTAAGAGGTAGTAATCTAACTCCGCATACTACATCAAGTATTACAAATGCACTGTTTTTACCTCTCGCTCTATTTTCCCCAGATGCACGAGAGTGTTTGAATCTTAAGCAAAAACTACCAACTGAACAGCAAACACCGAAGGTAACGCCAAACCATCAATAGACTGAGCACTCAAAACATTCAGCGATATGCGATCGCGTGTACTCCTTGTCTGTGTGGCGCGATCGCATCACAAATAAACAATAGGTAGATAAAGCAAATCCCTGTAGAAAATAATTAGCTCTTCCAGGGAATTATATGGATGTACACCTTCTGTGCGGTTGCTTTAGCTTAATCAAAGGACAAATGACTATTGACAAAGGACAAAATATTAAAAGAAATCAGCCATCCAAGGGGATGCACCGGCAAAGATTTGAGTTGCAGACAACAAGGCTGTTTCTGTAGCATCCAATTGTCCTGCTTGTTGCAATTGATAGGATGTAAACAAGCCAGTGTAGAGGGGCGCTAATCCTCTGATGTTTAGCTTCATCTCGCCTTTCCCGCCACTTGTCACTTCACCGCGTCCGTTGGCAACAGACAGAACAAATTTACCATTGTTTTCTGGAATCAAATCATCTTTAATTTCGAGGTGCAGTTCTGCTTGAGTTGCACTTGAGTAACCCCGCTTTTCTAGCGCCTTAACGACATCTACTATGCGTAACATCCAAAGCATGGAGGACTTTTGCTTGGCTGTTTGCTCTGGTAAGGGTAGGGTGAGGGAGTCGATCGCAGCTCCTCTCCACCGTATATATTTGATTTGAGAGCGGTGATTGGCAAGCAAGCTCCAAAAACTTTGTCCTGCTGCGGGTGTGAGAATTGCCCAATCTCTGGCTCTTATGAAAGAACCATCTTGGTTTTGGTGCTGGCTAAAGATGATGTAGCCTTGGGGTCGCTCTGTCGAACCGATAATATATGCGTAAATAGCTTCTTGTTCCTCAGGTTTTACGAGCTGCTGCCAAATGGCTGGATGTCTGTCTAAGTGCCCGTTGTTGAGTTTTGCCTTCTGTTGATAAAGTGTACCAAATGCTTCACTATCCGGTGAAACTGATAATACGGGAAGCGGTTGTTCTTTGACTTGAATACTCTGGGTAGGAATTTCCCAAATACAATAAGTACCCCCCTGTTCATACCCCGCTTTTCGATAAAGACGCTGAGTTGCAGGATAAAGGACAGAAATGGGAACTCCGTTGGCATGGAGTTCTTTTAGGGTATGCTGTAGTAGTGCGATCGCAGACCCATCGCCGCGATGTTCAGGTGCAATACCCACAGCAGCCAGTCCTATGATAGGTACGCGAGAACCTCCCCACCATTGACTCATGGGGATAGCAGCAAGCCCACCAGCAATGTGGTGATTGCGACGAATCAGGCGGAAGTTCTCTAAGCCAATACGGTCAAAGTAAAAACTGGTGTTTTCCCGAGGACTTATAAAACACTGGGCAATGATATCACCTAGTTTTTGAGCGTCCTCCTGACTTGTAACTTTGCTGTACTCAAATTTTGCCATCATGAGTATACACCATCTAGCAAATCCAAACTACAAGCATACTACAAGAAGCGATCGCGTTAACGCTTCACCCTATAGATTCATCCGAAAGAGTGAGATAAAAACACAAACATGGATAGAGGCATACTTGATGAGATTGCCTTAAGGAAGCTTTACTAATCCGTGCCACACAGATGGGAGAATACGGAGAATACATTATAACTTCATAAAGAAGTCTTAAGGGTTTTTACATAGTGTTTAGATTTAGGAGCTTTTTGAACTGCAAAAGGTCTTAGTAATCGTATTTTTACTGCATTGGGAGAAATTTGCCATTATGGGCATACTACCAGTTGCGATTCTAGTACTGCTTTTTACAAGCATACTGATTTACTTACTGCTTACCTCCTCAGGTCAGAAAGTTAATCCTGTCAACCGTAACAGACTGTTGTCAAGGTATTCAAAAGGGACAGCAATTGCTGTCATAGTTGTTGCAGCAGTCGTAAGCGGACATACTGTATCGGGTCAGATTGCGGGTCCGCCGCCTCTCGCTTCCCTCAAGACCGTGTCAGTTCCGGAACCCGATAACCTTGGAGACTTCATTAACAACAAAACAGCTGCAATTAAGTTAGGAAAAGCCTTTTTCTGGGATATGCAGGTCGGAAGCGATGGTTTGCTGTCCTGTGCTAGCTGTCACTTCCATGCAGGAGCCGATAACAGATCCAAAAATCAGATAAATCCCGGTCTTTTGGTGAATCCCAATCCCGATACTACTTTCCAAGTCGGTGGTTCACCAAACTACCAGCTCAAACCAGAAGATTATCCATTCCACAAGTTATCAAATCCTGATGACCCAACAACTGTTGTGTCTGACCGTAACGATGTCACCGCCTCCCAAGGGGTGTTCAATACCGAATTCGTTGATGTCATACCAGGCAATCCTCAAGACAAAGTCAATCTAAAAGACGATCCGGTATTTAACGTGGGAGGTACGGAAGTTCGCCGAGTCGAACCGCGTAACACGCCAACCGTAATTAATGCGGTGTTCAACTTCCGCAACTTCTGGGATGGTAGGGCGCAGGATATTTTCAACGGCGTAAATCCTTTTGGCTTAAGAGACCCCAATGCCTTTGTTGTCAAGGCAGACAACCCAAGTAAATTAGAATTCGTCAAAGTTAGCCTCAAGAATTCGTCTTTAGCTTCCCAAGCTGTGGGTCCGCCACTCAGTTCCTTTGAGATGTCCGCTGAGGGTCGTACTTTTGAGGAAATCGGCGATAAGTTTGGGGAAGTTGAGAAGAAATCTAAAAGTGTTTCTAAGGGTAAAAAGCTTCCGAGAAAACTTGGTAAGAAGCTACTTCCCCTTCGTCCACTTAGTAAGCAGCTTGTGCATCAAGAGGACAGTGTTTTAGGTAGCGACAGCAGATGGCCTCAAACCGGTCTAAAGACGGCTACCTACGAGCAGTTGATTGAAGATGCTTTCAAGTCAGAGTGGTGGAAGTCCAATCGTGCGATCCAAGTTGATGCTAAGGGTGAACGGACTTTTGTTAAAAAGCCAGATCGTTCTTTAGAAACTAACGAGTACACGTTGATGGAGTACAACTTTCCGCTGTTCTTCGGGCTAGCGGTTCAGATGTATGAATCTACACTCATTTCCAACGATACGCCCCTCGATCGCTTTTTGGAAGGAAACACAATTGCCCTCACCGAACAGCAGCAGCGGGGGAAAGCGCTATTCGAGGGCAAAGCTCGGTGTATCGGCTGCCACAGTGGAGCAGAACTTACTAACGCTTCAGTTAGCAACACGAGCAAACAACGAATTGCGTCCATCAACATATCAAACAACCAAATATTCTTTGACAATGGGTTCTTCAATCTTGGCGTCCGACCCACTCTAGAAGACTTGGGTGTAGGTGGTAACGACCCGTTTGATAACCCCCTTTCTGAGACACGACTTGCTCAGCAAGGTAAATTCCTGCCGCTTCTTGGTGAAACTCCGAATCTCACTGTTTCCTCAAATAGCTCAGTCAGTGCGGACGGAAACTTTAAAACGCCCGGACTGCGTAATGTGGCACTCACCGCTCCTTTCTTCCACAACGGCGGTCAGTTGACTCTGAAGCAAGTTGTAGAATTCTACAATCGCGGTGGAGATTTTCGCCCGCAGAGTGCTCTCGCCCCCTTAGGGCTAACAGAAGCCGAAAAAGATGAGTTAGTAGCTTTCTTGACAGCGCTCACTGATGAACGCGTGCTTCTAGACAAAGCGCCCTTCGACCACCCACAACTATTTGTTTCTAATGGACATCCTGGTGATACTAGTTCTGTTATCAACGACGGTACTGGAAAAGCAACGGATACCCTGCTAGAAGTACCTGCTGTTGGTCGTAATGGTGGCAGTGGTACTCCAAATTTCTTGGAGTAGTACAAATCAGTTTTTTGCGTCATTCAACCAATTCAAAAGTAACTGTCGATATAACCCAACTGCTTTGATGTATGATTTTTTAGCATTTATGTGTGCTTTTAGTGCTTTTTCATACATCAAAGCTACTTTCATATTTTGCCTTTCACAGGTTCTGATGACTGTACAAAGTCGCGAACATTGGTTGTAGTACCGACGATACTTTTTATATTCTTCAATCAGCTGACTATATTCTTGCGATAAGTATGGGTTATCATTAAAGGTTTTCTGCATAACTTACCTATGTTAGTCTTCCGAAAAGTAGCAAACTTTGTTTTTGACGAACATCTATCTAATGAGAGCTAAAAATAAATCAAAGTTGACGATAAAAAGGTCAAAACTACTTCTTGCGCGATCGCAAACACAGTTTGTATAGATATTTACAGTGTTATGTACCTTAAAACCATCCTTTGGATAGAAGAAATAATGTGGTTTACTATTACTACAAGTAAGTACAGCAAAATATGGCTGAGGAAAGAGGGGGTGAAAGTGGGTGATGAGCATTTATTGGAGCTACTTAAAAACCTTGTGGGTAGCAATAGGTCTTGTATATATCTCTCTGTCTGGTACAAATCGAGGTTTGGCTCAAATTATCCCCGATTCCACACTACCCAATAATTCTCGTGTAACAACAGTTGATAGTACCAGCATTATTGAAGGTGGAACGACAGCAGGAAGTAACTTGTTTCATAGTTTTGAAGCCTTTTCTGTACCAACTGGCAGTACAGCATACTTTAATAATGCTCTGGATATTCAGAATATTATCAGCCGCATAACAGGTGGATCGATTTCAAACATTGATGGCTTAATCCGCGCTAATGGGAATGCTAATCTGTTTCTACTCAATTCCAACGGAATTATTTTTGGTTCCAATGCTTCGCTGAATATTGGAGGTTCCTTCATTGCTACAACAGCTCCCCTCTTAAAATTTGCTGATGGTAATTTCTTTAGTACAAACCCCAGCCAATCTTCTCCATTACTGACGATTAGCGTTCCTATCGGTTTACAATTTGGTAGCAATCAATCCAGTATTACGAACAATGCTAGTAACTTAACTGTGAAATCGGGTCAAAATTTGACTTTGATTGGCAGCAGTGTGACTCATAATGGAAAAATATTTGCTCCTGGGGGACAAGTAACGGTAGCCGCTGCATCAAATGCCCAGGCTTCTTTGGGGAAAGCAGGAGAAATTCTCAGCTTGGAATACCAACAAACAGGTACTGGCGGAAACACAAATAACACTGCCATCATTACGGGTAAAATTGATGCTTCCAATACTGAGAGTGGGCAAATTGGCGGCAAAGTGCAAATTTTGGGTGCGAGAGTGGGGCTGTTTGACAACTCGAACCTTGATGCATCTGGGGATGCAGGTGGGGGTCGGGTGCTGGTGGGAGGTGACTATTTAGGGTTGGGAACTGTGCCTCAAGCCAGTGCGGCATATATCAGCCCGCAAGCCTCTATAACAGCGGATGCTTTAACTACAGGTAATGGCGGTCAAATTACCATTTGGGGCAAGGAATCTTCTCGTGTTTATGGAAGCCTCAGTGCTAAGGGGGGACAACTTGCAGGTAATGGCGGTTTAATTGAAACATCAGGCAATTATTTTCTTGATGTTGCGGGAATTCGCGTTGATGCTAGTGCTTCCAATGGTTTAGGAGGCACTTGGTTGCTAGATCCCCGCGATGTGACTCTTAACTACTCCGGTGCAACCACCAACGGCTCATTGAGTGATGGAGATCCTAGAGTTTTCACACCCAATGGTGATAGTGCCGTTGTGTTTATCCCAGATATTGAAGCGCAACTCAATGCCGGAACAAATGTTACCATCACCACAGGCAACACGGGAACTCAATCTGGAAATATTACGGCAGAGGGTTTTGGCATTGCCAAGACAACTCCGGGTACGGCGACTTTAACTTTGCAAGCAGCTAACGATATTCTTTTGAAAGGCTTTGGGATTGCATCGAATAATGGTCGTCTTAACTTAGTGCTGCAAGCAGATAGTGATGCTTCTGGTGTTGGAAATGTTAGCCTCAGTGGTGGTTCAATTGAGACAGGTGGAGGAGCTTTCACTGCAACAGCAGGGGGTTCTGTCTCAATTGAAAACCTTGCAATTAGCAGCAATAATACCAGTGCGATCGCTCCAGAACCCATAACCATGAGTGCTAGCGACATTAGCTTAAAAAATCTTAGCATTACGTCAAACCAAGACCGCTTGAATGTGTCATTGCGTGCAAATAGCAACACTTCTAGTAGTGGGAATGTGAACCTGACCAATGGCAAAATTGACACTCAAGGGGGAGGGTTCACCTTAACAGCCACAGGTTCTGTCTCATTGGAAAATTATGCCATTAACAACAACAATGTCAGTGCGATCGCAGCAGAACCTATCGCGATCGCAGCATCTTCTATATCAACAAACAATTCTGGTATCAACAGCGAGACTTCTGGGAATGGCGATGCAGCATTAATTTCCATCAATGCTAACTCATTAACCTTAAACGGAGGAGGCATTAACAGCAACTCCTTTGGAAATGGCAATGGTACAGGTATTAACATTAACGTCAATTCTCTTTTAGTCAATGAGGGTGCTATCTCCAGTAATGCCTTTGCAAGAGGTAATGCTGGAGAAGTCAAAATAAATGCCGATTCAATTGAGTTAGAAAAAGGAAATATCAGCAGCAGAACTTATAGTGATGGCAACGCTGGTGCGGTCACAATGAGCGCGAAATCAGTTTTATCGTTAGATAGAGCTGGAATCCTAACAAGTGCTCAAGGTGATATCAACAGTAAAGGGAATGCAGGCGCAATTACTATCACAACTGACAAACTCTTTATCAGAAATAGTGGTTTTAATAGCGGTACAGTAACAGGTGGTAATGGGGGAGACATTACTATCAAAACAGGCTCATTCCGTATGGAAAATAGTGGAATGGGTAATGATACGGGAATCGATAGAAATAATAGTGGGAATGCCATAAATAACAGAGGAAATGCCGGACGCATTCAGATTTCTGCTGATGATATTACTCTGGAAAACAGTTCCATTACCAGCGATACAGGTGGTGAGGGAAAAGCAGGGGAAATGACATTTAAGGTTAGTAATTCTCTGGCGTTGAGAAATAACAGTAACATCACAACGAATACATTATCAAACAATACAGGTAACGCCGGAAGTATTGATATCACAACCCAATCCTTGGTGCTGGAAAATGACATTCCTTTTTTTAGAAACGATATCAGTACGGGTTTGGGTAGCTTGACTCGTGGCAAGGGTAATGCCGGACAAGTCACTATCAATGCTGATTCTGTAGCAATAAGAAACCAGTCCGGAATGGGCATTAATACAGAAGGAGAAGGAAATGCAGGTCAACTTAACTTAACTGCTAATTCTTTAGAAATGATAGATTCAGGAATTGGCAATGATAGCAAAGGATCTGGTAATGCTGGAGAAATTAACATTAATATTTCCGGCAGAGCATTTTTGCAGAGGAGCGGTATTAACACGGGAACCTCTAGCAGCGGACAAGCAGGACGAATTAATATCAAAGCTGGCTCTTTAACATTAAACAATGGCAGCAACATCAATAGCAGGACAACGGGGGACGGTAATGCGGGAGTCATTACTATTGAAACAGGCTCATTTGTTATGGAAAGAAGTTCCATAGTTAGTGATACTGGCGTGCTTAGAGGAGAAACTCTGCAGTCTATCAACAACACGGGGAATGCCGGACGCATTAATATCACCGCAGATACTGTTTCTTTTATCAATAATTCCCTTGTTAGTAGCGAAACTGGTGGTAGAGGGATATCTGGAGAAATTACGCTAAAAGCCAACTCCCTTTTACTCAGAAATGAAACCAGTATCAGCACCAGTACAGTGCAAAATTCCTCGGGGAATGCCGGACAAATTAATATCACGGCTCAATCTGTTGTGTTTGATAATAATATCCCTGGTGCAATCAGTGGTTTGGGAAGTGTTACCAGAGGCACGGGAGATGCAGGAACCATTATTCTCAACGTGGATTCCATTGTTTTAAGAAATGCAGGAGGAATTGGTTTAAACACGGAAGCTCAAGGGAATGCTGGAAAATTATTTTTGACTGCCAACTCTTTGGTGATGGAAAATGCGGGAATTGGTAGCGAGGCTTTGGGCAGTGGCAATGCGGGCGAAATTAATATTGATGCGAACAATGCTTCGTTAAACAATAGTATTATTATAACTGCTACATCCGGCAGTGGTAAAGGTGGAGAAATAGCGTTGTCTGCCAATTCAGTTGTGTTGGAAAATAACAGCCAACTCAGCAGTGAAACCAGAGGAATTGGTGTAGGTGGTAATATTAATCTGCAAATAGAAGAAGCTTTGACGGTGCGCGATCGCTCTACCATTTCTGTCTCTTCAACTCCTAGCAACACCAACAGTACAGAATTAGGTGGAGCAGGTAGTATAAATGTGGAGGCTAGTTCTATTTCTTTAGACAACCGAGGTGCTATTAAAGGTGAAGCAAGATCTGTCAATGGTGGCAATATAGACCTAAGGCTGCGGAAATTATTACTGATGCGTCGGAACAGTCAAATTTCCGCCAGTGCGGGTACTGCGCTTACGGGCGGCAATGGTGGCAACATAACTATTAATATTCCCAATGGCTTTATAGTTGCTCTGCCTTTTGAAAATAGCGATATCACTGCTAACGCTTTTACAGGTAATGGAGGGACAGTCAATATTAGAGCTTCTAGCATCTTTGGGCTTGCACCTGTTAGTCGTAATGAACTTTCAAGACTATTGAAAACGACAAATCCAGCTCTATTAGATCCTGGAAGATTGCTGACAAGTGATATCACTGCAATTTCCCAAACAAACCCTTCCTTAAATGGTGTTGTGGCTGTCAATACACCGGATGTCGATCCTTATGGGGAATTGGTACCATTGCCTGCAAATTTAGTTGATGCTTCACAACTTATTGCCACAGGTTGCACCCCAGGTGGACGACAAACAACGAGTTCATTTGTTGCGACAGGGCGTGGAGGAATATCACCCAGTCCTGCAGAACCCCTCACGGGTGATGCGGTAGTTGCAAATTGGATAAGCCTTTCTGGAGACAATGCCAGAGGAGTGGGCACAGAAGAGAAAGATTTGGTAGAAGTTGCTCCCTTGTCCACCTTTCCCCCCACTCTCCCTCCTCAAATTGTGGAAGCACAAAGTTGGAGAGTGGATGCAAAGGGTGACATTACATTAGTTGCTGCTGAACCTAGTGTCACGGCTCATAGTTATTTATTTAACCCCGCATCTTGCGCTGTTCGACACCAAGATTTTTGAGCGCCTAAAAATACCAATAGTAGCAATATAGAAATGGCAGGGCTCAAAGCAACCAGCAAGCCCCCCCTAAATGCCAACCAATAACAAATCGCATCTCTGGTTTTGTGTATCAGGTCGATTGTTTCCTGTTTACCCAGAACAAGTTATTTGCTGTTGTGACAGTCAAAATCTCCCATAGTTGGCATCGCCGTGCCAGAAAAGGACAATGGAACGGTGACCCCCTTTAGAGAATGCTTGTAGAGTATCAATTCTGACTTAACTAAGGCGAATAGAATTGGGAACTATACAAGCAAAACCCGCAAGAAAATGGTTAAAATCTACAAGTTCGTGCAGGTAAACTTCATTTATGTAGTAGCGAATGATATTCACCAAAAACTTTAAAAAATCTTCTGAAAATTTTCCTTCAAAATATTAATTATCCAGTATTTTATTAATCATTATTTGTGCTTAAAAGTTTTGAAGACCCTGAAATTCAGGATGTAAATTAAGTTTTAAAGACGAAACTTTGAAAAAGAAGTAAATAATTTTAAAAATTAGTAAATGCAATAAATGTATGTTAGTCTTGCTATAGGAATCAAAAAAGTAAAGACACAAAAAACTAACAAAAAATTGAGACAAGCTCAATAAAGTTCTTTTGTTCTGGTAGACCTACTTTATGAGATCCATCTGTTTGTAGCGAACAGATAAAGCCAGAAAAATGAGAATAGTGGTTTTCTTGACAACTTAGTAGATTGCAACTTTGGTTGGTTGTATGGTTTGGGGAAAAACTCTGCGTCCCCTTGAATTCGTACTGTAACCACTCTTAAAGTTTGAGCAACTTATGGGATGCTGTCACAACAATCAGCAATGTTTGAGTTAGGTCTTAAAACACAATAATTGTAGGAAAACATTAACCATGACTGACGAAACAATTAGACATCCTTTATCCTTCATCCTTCATCCTTCATCCTTTATCTGATAAGCAACTGCAACCCATTCATCGAAGGATTCGCGATCGACAGCTTCAAATCCAGCTTCTGTAAAGGTTGTAGTAATGATGTCTTCATAATCGGTGTCAAAACCTGATGCAATGAGAAGACCCGAGTGTACACCATCTCGACGCAAAGCCTGCCGAAAATCAGGGGCAAGGGTAATATGCATACGTCCTAGGATATTCGCAGCGATGAGGTCAAAGGTTTCTGTATCTTTGATAGTTGGCACGTTGTCAATCGTGCCTATGCCCATCCAATGCCCTAAGTCACTGCCACGCCCCAGACTCCCTCTCATAACTGTTACCTGTGGCTCCACCCCATTAAGATTTACAGCATCCTGGGTTGACTGTACGGCAATACTGTCATTATCTACTGCTAAGACTTGTGCCCCAAGCTTCGCCATTGCAACACTTAAAATTCCCGAACCAGAACCGAGATCTAGAACGTTCATGCTGGGGGCTACATGGCGTTCAAGTAACCGCAGGCTAAGAATAGTTGTTGGATGTAGTCCACTGCCAAAGGCAAGACTGGACTTGAGCCTTAAGACAATTTCATCTACTGCCTTAGATTCATAGGGTATATCGGGATTCAGGATAACGAAGCGTTGCCCAATACGGTTTGCAACAGGGTTCAGCCCTCCTAGTTGAGGTTTGTTCTCTACTACAGTTTCCTCAATAGGGGTGCATAGCCCAGCACGTTGTAAGGATAAGAGGGAATTAGCAATTTCTTCTATACGTTCATATGCATTAGTATCGTGAGCTACATATAGATGAATAGTAAATGCCCATTGGGGTTGTGATACATCGCTTCGGTCTGAAGAACTGATATCTACATCTGTATAATTTGTGACATAAATGTCGTCTATATAACGAGTTGCTGTTAGCAATGTACAAACCCAGTCAACAGCCTCGTTTTTTGTATGGAAGGTCAGTTTTATCCATAGCATATTTTTTACATTTGCTAATTATTCAGTCATTGGTAACTGTACAGCAAATGGCGATCGCTGCTGTTAAAACTTGCTTAAGAAGTATACTTACGTATAACTGCCTCAAGTTTGGCAGTAATTTTGTCAATTCTCTGCTTTATTTTTTCAGGGTCTACACTCTTCCAGATATCTGTACTCATAGATGTTTTTTGGTCTCCACTGCTGTTAGACACGATACACCTGAGAATGATTTGAGTATTGTGATGCTTTGCTTATGATTTTTACAAAATTTAATAAACTCGTGTTCTTTCTTTCGGTATATTTTATACCTTATGCCTTGTTGAAAAACTAACACTTGTGGCAAAAACAGCGCATAATGTCTTAGAAACCAGCTTGCAAATCACCCAAAATGCTGCAGGATAAACAAATCGCTGTCGAATTCCGCAATGTCACCCTCAGCCATAACAAGCGATCTCTTGTATCAGACCTTAATCTTACCATTAATTGGGGAGAAGCACTGATATTGCTAGGGCGCAGTGGCAGTGGCAAAACAACCACCATCAAATTAATTAATCGTCTTTTAACACCTACACAAGGAGAGGTGTTATTCGATGGCATTTCTACAGAACGATGGGATGAAATTAAACTCCGAAGAAAAATTGGTTATGTTATTCAAGAAACTGGCTTGTTTCCCCATTTTACTGTCGAACGCAATATAGGTTTAGTTCCCACTTTAGAAGGCTGGAAGCCAAAACAAATAAAAACAAGAGTCTATGAATTATTGCATTTAGTTGGATTAGAACCCGAGCAATTTGCTCAAAGATACCCACACCAACTTTCTGGCGGACAAAAGCAACGAGTTGGAGTCGCAAGGGCGCTAGCAGCAGACCCACCAGTGTTATTGATGGATGAACCCTTTGGTGCGTTAGATCCCATTACGCGGTTAGAATTACAACAAGAATTTAAGCGTTTGCAGAAAGAATTAGGAAAAACAGTTGTGTTTGTGACTCACGATATCCAAGAAGCATTTGTTTTAGCATCGAGAATTGGGTTAATGCATGGGGGAAAATTGGTTGTCTTGGGTACACCTCAAGAATTTTTGCAATCTAAACACTCGGAAGCTCTTGCATTTTTGCAGACTTTAAAGTATCCCTCAGTATAAATAATCAGACAGTTTGGGCGAGCGGTCAAATTTTATATGAATTTCAGCGACTTTTTTTTGATAAAATATGCAACAGAGATTCTAGAAAGCACTCTGCAACACTTGGTATTAGTAGGAATTTCTATTGGCATTGCTACCCTTGTGGGTATTCCACTTGGAATATTAATTACCCGATACAAAAATTTCCGCAAACCAGTTCTTGGCATCGCAAATATTTTACAAACCATTCCTAGTCTAGCGTTGTTTGGGTTGCTCATCCCTGTACCTGTAATTGGTGGAATAGGACAAAACCCTGCTATTGTTGCCTTAAGTTTTTATTCCCTATTACCCATAATCCGTAACACCTACACTGGTATTACTAATATCGACCCAGCTATAATCGAGGCGGGGCGAGGAATGGGGATGAAGGATAGAGAACTGTTATTACAAGTAGAAATTCCCCTAGCATTAAGTGTGATTTTAGCAGGAGTGCGCGTGGCAACAGTGATAGCCATTGGAATTGCAACAATTGCCGCAGCCATTGGTGCTGGTGGGTTGGGAGAGTTAATTTTTCGTGGAATTGCAGTGGTCAATAATCAGTTAATTCTAGCTGGTGCTATTCCTGCTGCAATTATTGCTTTATTGGCTGATTCTGCTATTGGTTGGTTGGAAAAAAAATTAACAATTACAAGTATGAAGGATAAATTATGAAGGATGAAGTATGAAGGATAAAGTATAAAGTAAAGCTTATCAATAGATTTAGGTGGATTATACCCATATATCGACCTATTTCTTATCCTTTTATTCTTTTTTAGTCATAAGCGATAAATGAAAAGATTTTTTGCATTTCTCCTTGTCACTTTTGTTTTGGTAATGAGCATTGCTAGTTGTAATCACAACAGTAGTGGCGGTAATGGAGCCGATATTGTGGTGGCTTCCAAAGGTTTTACCGAACAAGATATTTTAAGCGAACTTTTAGCACAGCAAATCGAAGCAAAAACTAATTTAAAAGTTGAGCGTCGTCGCTTTACCAGTACTTTTGTCACTCATCAAGCAATTACTGCTGGCAAAATAGATGCTTATGTTGAATATACAGGTGTGGCTTTTACTGCTATTTTGAAACAAAAATCTATTAGCGATCCAAAAATTCTTTTTCAACGACTAAAACAAGCTTATGGTCAACAGTTCAATTTGGAAGTGATGGAATCCTTGGGATTTGAAAACACTTTTGCGATGGCTATACGCGGTGAAGATGCCAAACGTTACAATATTCACACGCTCTCTGAAGCCGCTCAATATACACCTCAATGGCGCGGTGGTTTTGGTTATGAATTTATGGAACGGGAAGATGGTTTTCCTGGATTGGCTAAAACCTATGGTTTACGCTTTGCCCAATCTCCTCGCATTATGGATTTGGGATTGATATATCGATCGCTAGTGCAAAAGCAAGTGGATATGGTGAATGGCAATTCTACTGATGGCCAAATTTCTCGCTTGGGTTTGGCAGTACTCAAGGATGATAAGCTGTATTTTCCACCTTATGAAGCAACTCCCATAGTGCGGAAGGAAACACTGCAAAAGCATCCGGAGTTAAGGAAAGCGATCGCTCAACTTGTCGGACAAATCTCAGCTGATGAAATGCGTCGATTAAATGACCTAGTTGAGGGCGAGTTACGCGATATTAAAGAGGTTGTGATTGAGTTTCGTAGAATCAAAGGTTTACTTTAAACTGGTGAGCCAATCCCAAACTTTGCTATTCCCTTCCCACCTGAAGATTACCTAAAGACGTAGGTAGGGCACTCACTGCCCACCAACAATTGACCAAACCCATCACAAACCCTGCTAGTACCTTCACAACAAGCAAATTCCCACAACTCTACCCTTAGCTCATTGCCTTCTTTCAAGTAGTAGTAGGGTGGGCACTGCCCACCAACAATTGACCAAACCCATTACAAACCCTGCTAGTACCTTCACAGCAAGCAAATTCCAGCAAATCTAGCCTTAGCTCATTGCATTCTTTCGAGCGGCGTATCTATGGAGCAGAATCAAGATAAACTTCCTACTTTACTTTTTATAATACTCCTTACACTAAGCCTCACAACAGGAGTATTATAAAAAACAGTGCACATATGTCAGCCAAGCCTCATTGATGGATGGGGCTTTTCCTATTGAGGAAACAATATGTTGTGCTACATCATTATGTTAACGCTTGTCATTTTTTTATGTCAAGAAGTCATTTAAAAAAATCATGACACTGGCAAAGAAGAGTTTAATTTTATACAAAAATGCACCTGATGATTTTTCGTTGATTTAACAGACCCTAGAAGCGATCGCTAGGTCAAAACTTATAACCAAGGATGAAAAATTGTCTTTTTTTGTTCCTCTTTCCCAGTGAAATCCGACTTCTTATCAAGCTGGTGCAAAAGCCCCCGATGGAATGGGTACAATTTGAGGGCTTGTTAAGCAGGTGCCCTGTCTGTACCAAATCCCCTCAACCTCAAAAGCCTCGAATTCCGTTGTGAGGATTGCCCATGTTTGCTCGTTTAGTCCGCCAGAGTAAGTCCAAGTAAAGCGACTCTCGTTTTGTAGCCGTCGTTCGAGTTCTGCCAAATCTTCAGGTAGCCAAAATCGGTTCATGACCCTTTGAGTGGCAATCTCGGGTGGAGTCTGTAAGAGGTTCGACATTGCTTGGTTAATAATAATTTGCTTGTGGTTATCTTGTCTGACAATACTCACTGGGCGCTCATTTTCAGCTGCTGCAATCATTCGGCGTAACAAAGTCACTGGTAAGTGCAACTGACTGCAAAAGACTGCACCTCCTCGTAAGAGGTTCTCGGCAGTTTCTGCAGATAGAGATGGTTCTTGAAATCCCATCCAGTCAAAAAACTCAATTGGTTGCTTGCAACGTCTCCACCTGATTCTTACCTTCCCCTTCATTTTTGCTGCGGTTTCGGTCAAAACATAACCGTAGTTTTGGGCAAGATTGAGGGCATCTTGCTTTGTAGGGGCAAAGATAGAGACTCCGTCATGGGACAGTTTATAGTTCCAGCCTGGTTGATTGAGAACTCTAAGAACACACGCACTCATGTTTTATACCTTTGGAATTGTGATGTTAGCAATTAAAAGGTTTTAGCCAAGTCATGGGTAGCTCAATGCTGTTGCCATGAATTATCCCAGTTCTGTCGTAGTAACAATTGAGCTATATTTAGTAGATTGGTACAAATAAAGTTAACTGGTGAAGATCGTCATTAGTCATCAGTCATTTGTCTCAATGCAAGGACTCATGATTAATGATGAATGACGATCTTCATAGTTATATTTAATTTTGCCCACCTACTTACAGCATTTTTCAGGTAAATGAAGTACATAGGTAGGGGCGCGGCCGCCTTGCGCCCTTACAACAACCTGTACCCCATTTAATTGCAGTCCGCTGTATGAGTTCAATCCATAAGATTGCTATACCCTTTTACAAACTATTATTGTTAAGTAGATTGGCGGAATTCAACCTATATAATGTTAAAAATTGTTAATAGTGAAAAAACTCGTAATTGTGTTGCATCAAAGACAGTTTAACTACTGCGATCGCGCCTAAATATTACTTATTAATGAACCACCAAGACTCCGGTTTGGCTAAGTTGTGCTTGCAGTGAATCATAGGTTTTCGTTTTAAATAATATCTATGTATTTCATATAATAATTAGATTGATGTAGGGTGTGTCATGCCTGACATATCTGGAGTTTGTGAGGCATAGCCCACCCTACACCATTTTTCAAGCTGGAGCAAAAGCCCCAGGCGGAATGGGTACAGGCTGAGGGCTTGTTAAGCAGGTGCTCTGTCTGTACCAAATCCCCTCAACCTCAAAAGCCTCGAATTCTGTTGTCAAAATTGCCCAAGTTCGCTCGTTTAGTCCACCACAGTAAGTCCAAGTGAATCGGCTTTCGCTGCGTAATCGTTGTTGCAGTTCTGCCAAATCTTCAGGTAGCCAAAATCGGGTCATCACTCTTTGAGTGGCAATCCCAGGAAAGGATTGTAACATATGAGACATGGCTCTGTTAACAATAATTTGCTTGTGGTTATCTTGCCTGACGATACTCACTGGACGCTCATTTTCAGCTGCTGCCATCATTCGATGCAACAACGCTATGGGTAAGCGTACCTGGCTGCAAAAGACTCCACCCCCTAATAAAGTACGCTTGACAGTGTTTCCGGAGGGAGGCGGTTCTTGAAATGCCATCCATCCGTAAAACTCTATTGGTTGCTTGCAACGTCTCCACCCTATTCGCACCTTACCCTTCATTTTTGCTGCGGTTGCAGTCAAAACATAACCGTAGTTTTGAGCAAGGTGGGTAGCGTCTTGCTTTGTCGGGGCAAGAATAGAGACTCCTTCGGGGGACAGTTTATAGTTCCAGCCTGGTTGATTGAGGATTCTCAGAACACTCGTGCTCATCTGTTACACCTTCAAAATCGTCATGCAGACAATTAAAAGTTTGTTGCCAAATCATTTTTCGTTCTTCCTCAGGAATACCCAAAGTAGACGTGATAATGGCGAAATCCCCTGGGGTCGGCAGTACTTCCCCTCTGGCAAGCGCTTGTAAGTTTTTGATCCCAAAGCGCTTCAGTTTTGTCATGTTGGCTCGAACTAAATCGGCAATAGTCAGCGGAGGGCTTGCTCGTTCGGGATTTGAGAAGTTGGAAGTTGTTCGTTTAGCTAGCCATTCACAGAGCATCTCTTCTAGAGCATCGCTTTGGGATACCCCTTCACGAGCGCAGATGCTTTTGAATTCCCGCGCTAACTCTACCGAAACATAGCCGCTGACTTGCTTGTAATCAGCAGAACGCCTTTTGTCAGTCATTTCTATTGGTCATTCTGTAGACTGTTGATATCATGCTTGTCTTTATTTTCCCGCATCAAACTCGAATTATTAGAATGGCAGTCAAATTATTAAAATTTATTTTTTGTCAGTTTTACATGAAATCTTGACAAAAAAAAATGACAAGCAGTATCATTTGATATTATAGGTTTAGTTGGTCATTAAAAAGTTTGAGTAAGTTAAACGAAGAAAAGTAGATGACCCGATGATAGAGTTGTTCTTAGTAAAAGGCAATGCACCTCAATGCCTAGCTTCTGGAGTCGAGTGCTAGATTTTGAGGGTCATACTTAAGCCCTTAGTCATTTATTATAAGGCTAAACTTAATCAACTAACGTCTTGCACCAGTTTGAGAAACCAAGTAACTGAGATGACGATCGCCTCCAAGGAATTGCTCTACGACTGTATGATAGCTCCACAAATGATTTTCAAACTGGTAGTGAGTTTCAACTAGAGCGACTACTCCACATTGTTGGGTTATTGAACGTGGGTAAATCCACACTGCTGGAAGTGCTCATTTACCATGTTGCCAAACAGGGGTATCGCTGTGCATTGATTGTAAATGATGTTGTCAGCGCCGTGCGCCTCGCCTCTCTATTTCGGGAAGGGTTGGGAATTCCTGCAGCTCCTGTGTTGGGAAGCGATCGCTTCCAACAATTGGAGAAAGTCTACAAATCAATTTTGGTTACCAAAAAAGGTGAGGAGATTGAAAAAGCAGCCATCCATCCTGCATGGCGCTGGTTTAGTCCCGTCTGTGCAATACTCGCTTTGGTACAATCCGAGGAGAAATGGGAATTTGGTAACGAACCTTGTCATAATCTTTACCAAAAATCTAATATTCCCCAGCAAAGCGAAGATGAAGATTTAGAAGATTGATTCTCCTGGGAAGAGAAGTAATATTGGTGGTGTATTTCGCTGGCAAAATGTATGTGACAGTGCTGAAAATTCACTCTATTTAAGTTTACGAAAACTATTGAATACGGAGCAGAATTTATTACGCAAGTCACAATCTCGGCTTGATAATGGTGACAGACCAGCAGGCAACCCCAAACTCTTAGAAATCGCTATTGTGCATCACCCTGGAATTGAACGCGATAAACTGGCTGGGTTTGTTCATAGCCTTAGAAATCGGTGGCCCTATTTTGCAGATGATGTTTCTCTGCCATTTCCTTTTCCCTTTGCTAGTCTAGCCAAAGAGTATGCGGTAAGTACTAAGGATGCGGTTGAATCAGCAGATTTTGAGGAACTAGAAGACGCAGAGGAATTTCCTGAATAACAGGTCGTCATCCGTTATTCTACTCACTATTTCCAATCCAAAATTGAAAATCCAAAATGGTATGGAATCTACTGTAGCTCCTTATGAGCCACGACAACCGTATCCTAGATATTGCCGATCGCATTGTTCGCATGGAGGATGGTAAGATACAACGATGGCTATAATTTAGCCTTTACATACGTTACTCATCCATCGCTAATGAGTTTGCAACCGTTAGCGTTGAACAAAAATAATATGGCACACCATATTTTGAATCAATGCAGACAGGTTGCATTCGCAGCTTTTTCCCTGAGTATGTTATTTTCCAGCCAAATTACATTGGCTGCTGTTATTCCACCGCTACGCACAAAAAAGGCAATGGTGGTTTCGGCTCATCCCCTGGCAAGTGAAGCGGGAGTTACCATGTTACGCAAGGGTGGTAATGCAGTTGATGCTGCAGTGGCTGCAACCTTTGCTATTTCCGTGGTTGAGCCTTTTTCGGCTGGCATTGGGGGCGGTGGTTTTTTGCTATTGCACCAGTCAAAAACTGGTGAAATTAAAGCTTTAGATTTTCGCGAACGAGCACCGCTCAAAGCGACAAAAGATATGTATTTGGATGCACAAGGCAAGGTACGTCCCAATGCAAGTGTTAATGGTTATTTAGCTGTAGCAACACCAGGAACAGTAGCTGGATTGTATGACGCCCACCGTCGCTACGGTCAATTACCTTGGCAAGAGGTGTTACAACCTGCAATTGCTCTTGCAAAAGATGGCTTTATCCTCAGTCCTCGGCAGACTTGGCGATCGATTAGAGTGTATGAAGCTCGCAAGCAATTGATTCTCAATAATCCAGCCGCACGGGCAATTTTTACTCGCAATGGAGATTTCTATCAACCAGGAGAAAGGCTGATACAGCGAGATTTAGGAAGGACTTTGACAGAAATCGCTAAAAATCCTCAAAGTTTTTACACCGGAAGTATTGCCCGCACTATTGCCTCTGATATGGCAAAAAACGGAGGTCTCATCACTCTAGAAGACCTAAAATCTTACAAACCAATCTGGCGTACTCCCGTTTGTGGCAACTTCCGCAAAGCTAGGGTTTGTTCCATGCCACCGCCGTCGTCAGGAGGAGTTCACTTATTACAGATTCTCAACATAATCGGTGACACTGATTTGAAATCCTTAGGATGG
The DNA here is from genome assembly GCF_054684315.1 of Scytonema sp. NUACC21. Lineage (NCBI taxonomy): Bacteria > Bacillati > Cyanobacteriota > Cyanophyceae > Nostocales > Scytonemataceae > Scytonema > Scytonema sp. NUACC21. Next base: position 120,781 of record NZ_BAAFZH010000089.1, read on the forward strand.
CATCACCCAAACGCACTACACCTGATAGTTGAAGCCATGAAAATCGCTTATGCTGACCGTTCCCAGCATCTCGGCGATCCAGATTTTGTCCCAGTACCCACAGCACAACTTCTTAGCCCCGACTACGCTAAGAAACGCCGTCAAGAAATTAGTCTGGAACGGGCTAAACCTTCAACTGAGGTCAAACCAGCAGACTTCCAATCGTTACAGCAGAAAAATATGCGCGTCCGTCTGCGTCCGTCTGCGGTTCTCAATCCAAAATGGCAACCCTACCCTGTCTTGGATGCACGGCCAATTCAGACAAAATTATCTGCTGAGTCGCCAGAAACCAGCCATCTCACTGTTGTGGATGAGCAGCGCAATGCTGTTAGTCTCACGTTCACAGTTAACTACGGTTTTGGTTCTGGGGTCGTAGTGCCGACAACTGGTATTTTGCTGAATGATGAGATGGATGACTTTGCAGCTGCACCTGGAGTCCCCAATGCTTTCGGACTTGTTGGTGCTGAGGCAAATGCGATCGCACCGCGAAAAACTCCTCTATCCAGCATGGCTCCCACCATTGTCACCGAAAACCGTCGCCTCCGCATGGCAGTAGGTGCGCCTGGTGGTGGGACTATTATTACCCAAGTGCTGCAAGTTATCCTCAATGTGTTGGAGTACAATATGGATGCAGGTTCAGCTGTTTCTGCACCCCGCATACACCATCAGTGGTTGCCAGATGAATTAAGAGTGGAACCTCTGGGTTTAGATGCTTTGACCCTCACAGAATTACAGCGAAGGGGACATAAAATTATGCAGGCAACACCTTGGGGGAATATCAACGCAATTTTAGTAACACCTGATGGTACTCTAGAAGGCGCAGCAGATCCGCGTGGTGAAGGTTCTCCAAGAGGTTTTTGAGGTTTAATTTTATTTAGTTTTAGCTATTAACTTCAATAGATCGAGGACTAAACTCGTTTGCTCTTGCGCTAGGCACTAGAGTCCAACCTGCTTTTAAAAGTTTCTGATAAGTTGCCCAACCTTTAGAACCTCCAGGTATCTGGTAATCTGGGACAGAATATTGTGGAAAAGCTGTGTAAGGACGCCAGGGTTGATTGGGCGCAGTCTGCAAATGCAGAATCTTATCCCCATCACTACCGGACTGTGATAACCAGCACATTTGTCGATACATGGCAAACTCCTTAAGTATTTAGCTTTTTAAAGCATAATCGCAGACTTATGTCAAGTCTCACCTCACCCAATAGGGGTAATTTTTCCTTGAACTTTGTTGCCAAAGTTATGAAAAAAACTATAAATGCACATATTTCTCACATGGTTTACACACGCATACATAAATAAACAAAAGAAAGCCCCGAAGTAGATGGACAACATGAAAAAAAATGTCAAAAACTACGAAAAAAAAGTTCAAATACTTGCAGCAGTACTTTATTGCTAGAGTCCTACTACAAACAATATTGTCTTCGTGTCCATGTACTTATATCCCCCATGTTATCTCTGTTTTCGGACAATTTATGTATGTTTGAGTACTTTTTGCAATAGTTTTAGTTAAAAAGATTGAAACTAAAACTCTGTGTGGTACTTCGAAAAACCTTGGCTTCAGAATGACAACTAAGAAAGTTGTCAACCCTCTTATCTATATGTAATTGTTCTGCAGAAAGTTGGCAATGAACAATTTTTTGATAACCAACATTTTTGTTGATTTTAAATTTTAAATCAGTTACATAATAGAAAATAATTGTTATTCATTAACGATTTACTAAAGCTTGTAGTCTTTCACTACAACTATTAATAGTTGCTGCTTCTCCAACTTATGCAGTGGAAATAAGCGGACTGACATTGTAGATCGTGTAAAAATGCTTGCTATTCTTAATGAACGCGGGGGTTTACAAGCAGTATACTCATTCTACAAGGGTGTTTAAGGTATGCCCGCACGAGTTCTTTGCACTCTTTAGCATGAAACTGTATAACCGTGTTTCTACAAAACTCAACAACTATGCGGTCAGATTTGTCAACTCATGACTGATTATGATTAAAATTCTTCATCTCTCTGATATCCATATGGGAAGCGGCTTTTCCCACGGAAAGATTAATGCTGAAACAGGATTAAATACACGATTAGAAGATTTTGTCAATTCACTATCTCAATGTATTGACCGAGCACTCTCAGAACCCGTGGATTTAGTCATATTTGGTGGTGATGCTTTTCCCGATGCGACACCGCCGCCCTACGTACAAGAAGCTTTTGCCAGTCAGTTTCGTCGCCTCGCAGATGCTCGCATTCCCACGGTGTTGTTGGTGGGCAACCACGACCAACACTCTCAAGGATTGGGGGGAGCCAGTCTCTGTATTTACCGTACCTTAGGTGTACCGGGAGTGATTGTGGGTGATAGCTTAACTACCCACCAAGTACAAACTCGTAGTGGTTTAGTACAAATTTTGACTCTACCTTGGCTGACCCGTTCTACACTCATGACTCGCCAGGAAACAGAAGGGCTATCTTTATTGGAAGTTAATCAACTGCTCATTGAACGTCTGCAGGTTGTCTTAGAAGGAGAAATTCGTCGCTTTGACCCCAATCTACCAACTATTCTTTTAGGTCACTTGATGGCAGATAATGCATGTTTGGGCGCTGAACGCTATTTAGCAGTGGGTAAGGGCTTTACGCTTCCTGTCTCTTTGCTAGCACGCCCTTGCTTTGATTATGTCGCATTGGGTCACGTTCACCGCCACCAAAATCTCAATAAGTCTAACGATCCCCCAGTGGTTTATCCAGGAAGTATTGAGAGGGTGGATTTTAGCGAAGAAAAGGAAGACAAAGGTTATGTGATGGTAGAAATCGAGAGGGGGAGCACTAATTGGGAATTTTGTCCTCTGCCTGCAAGAGTTTTTCGGACTATTGAGGTCGATGTCTCCAAAGTAGAAGACCCCCAGGAAGCGATATTGAAAGCGATCGCCAAGCATGACATCCAGAATGCTGTCGTGCGACTGATTTACAAACTCCGCTCGGAGCAGTTGGATTTAATTGATACAACATCATTGCATAAGGCTTTAAGCCCCGCTCATACCCATAGCATACAACCAGAACTGATAAGTCAATTGGCTCGCCCCCGTATTCCCGAACTGAGTGCAAGTAACACTATTGACCCGATAGATGCGCTAAAAACTTACTTGGACAACCGCAATGACCTCAAAGATATAGCAGAATTGATGTTGGAAGCAGCACACAATTTATTAGGAAATGATGTCGAAGTATTGCTCGAACCAAGTATAAACGCTCGGGATGCTCAGAATCTTTCTTTAGTGGAAGGTAGAGATACTCAGTTGAGACTATTATGAGCATTCCAAGTAGAGAGAAGTAGAGACGTAGGATGATACTACATCTCTACAATGTCTTCCAGAGGAACTCTTGACTTTCTGTTCCCTGTTCCCTCTTTTTTGTCAACTACCTCAGTTTGCTGACCGAGAGCCTCGATAAATTCGCTCTATCTGCTCCTGAGAAAGTGCTGTCATTGGAAACTGTCTGTATGGGGAGATCTCAATTTCCTGAATTGGTTCAACAATCCTATCCTGAATTCCGTTAGAAGTATTGCATTCCTCACACGTTGGAAGAGGTACTAACAGGGACTCATCTACCTCAGATGGAGGGAGTTGGGTTTGGGGCAAGACATAAGCATGATTCTCGGAATCGTATGCCAAAACCTCTCCTGTCTCAATTTGATAAATCCAAGCATAAATATTCAGTTGTCCTTGGTAGAGCTTGGAGCGAATCACTGGATAGGTTCGCAAATTCTCTATTTGGGTTAGTACATTTTCGGCGATCGCGATTTCTATCCGTTCTTCCTCATCGTAATGGCTGTAGTGGTCATTTACCAATCGTCGAGTTGCCTCAGCATACTTGAGCCAGTCATGGACAAGCGGCATTTCCCCACGCAGCTTGTCTAACTTCATAAGCCCTTTGATTGCGCCACAATGGGAGTGACCGCAAACAATAATCTGTCGAATATCGAGTGCTTGAACAGCATATTCAATTGTGGCTCCCTCACCACCATTGGTTGCTCCAAATGGCGGGATAATGTTACCAGCATTGCGAATGACAAACAATTCACCCAACCCGGCTTGTGTAATTAAGTTTGGATCGACACGGGAGTCCGAGCATGTAATAAACAATACTCTAGGTTTTTGACCGTGGGAGAGTTGTTTAAAAAGTTCTTGGTACTTACAATAGTAGCTAGCTTTAAATTCGCGCAGACCCCTAATTAATTTCTTCATAAAGTTAACCACAACAGGCAATACTATCAATTCTCCCTCAGAAAATTCCTGTTGTATCAAATTTTTAATTTTACACAGAATTTTTGATACAACAGGAAGAGAGTTACCCGAAGATCTAAAGTCAAGTCAGCTACTCCTCGTCAACAATTGCCCCTAATTGTATCAGTGCTGCTTTTTGAGCCCTTGTCAAGCCAGTCACTCCCGTAATGTTCATTCCCTCATAAGGGCGTGGGGTGCTGAGAATTTTTAGACATTCACCTGTCTCGATATCCCATAACCGAACACTATGGTCTTTACCGGTACTTGCAAGAATGGGACCTTTTACTGAAGGTAAGCTATCATGAGAAGGGAGGAATGCAACTGCATAAACGGCTCGCGTATGACCTTCAAGCACTCTCAAACACTCTCCTGTATTCGCGTCCCAAATTCTTATAGTTTGGTCATTACTTCCGCTGGCTAACAGTTGACCGTTGGGACTGTAGGCTATGCTTATGACACCAAGAGAATGCCCTCTTAACGTTAATAGGCTCCGGCTGGTTTTGAAATCCCAAATTTTTATAGTTGTATCTTCACTACTACTTGCCAAATTTTGCCCGTCTGGACTAAAAATAACTGACAAAATTCCGTGAGTATGCCCTGCAAAGGTTTTAATGCAGTTCCCCGTATTTACATTCCAAGCTCGAAGGAGGCAATCTGCGCCGGCACTAACCAAGAAATTTCCATCCGGACTGTATACAACTGAGGATACCATATTCTTGTTATGTTGGAAAACTTGGACACATTATCCGATGCTACCATCCCAAATTCATAATATACATCCATCAGAGGGGGATTTTGGATATTGGCGGGCAGTGCTTACTACCGTTCCGCACTACCATCCCAAATTCATAATATACATCTAGCAAAGGGTTATTTGAGGTATTGGTGGGCAGTGCCCACCCTACAGAAAATGAGATTAAGCCGGGTAAATACGCAGACGCCGATTTGGTTCTTCCCCAAAGCTATCAGACTTCAGGCGATAGTGTTCTACCAACTCGTGCTGCATTTTGCGTACCGAGGCAGAACGGGGTAATAATTCTACTGGTTGTCCCTTGGGTATGACAATCTGCTCTACAGCAAGTCTTGCTTCTTCTAAAGCGTCAATCTCATCATCGCTAGCGCTGTGAAGAAAGAGTTGCATTTCGCGCTCGTCGCCGATGTCGGGATCGTCAAGATTGAGCAAGCGCCGCAAACCTCTGGTAATTTGCGGTATGGTGCTAGCTTTGATCATATGGATTGGTATTTGCCGAGCTTTTGCCAATTGCCTCAATTTGGCATGGTTTTTGACGTGCGATCGCAATGCCAATATTGAATCTGCACTATCGATGTCTTTTGTCAATACCACTGGCAAAGAAAGCACTTGAATGACCTGATCTAACTGGCTGCGACTGACTCCATAAGGGTATATGTGCAGGGGCAAATCTTCGCCATTAGGTCCGGCATATCTACGATCGTCAAGCTCGAAACCATCAAATTGATTTAACGATTCATCCAGCAAGCGGTCAAACTCACTTTGCCCTGAACCGTTTTGCTTTTCACCAACCAGTGAAGGTAGTGGGAGCATTTGCCCGGTTGCACGCCAGCCATTGGAATTTCTTGCTGGGGGAGCAAAGGTTTCCTCCCCTGGGGCTGTGTGGGCGCGACTGTTGAGGGGGATGACTTGGCGGGTAACAACCACCTTGCCGTTTTCATCAACAGTTCGTACTTGCGGGTTGGGTTGACGCCCCCGCAAAAGAGTATCCACTGTGTCTGCTACACTCTCGTGTACCACCCAGCGCTGCCGTTCCAACATTTCTACAGCAATTTCAAAAGTTGGAGGGGCTTTTCGTTCCAAAACAGTTTTTTGAGTGCCCCGCCGTCTCGCCTCATCGTCTCCCAGTGTCACAGCCTGAATTCCACCAACCAAGTCTGAAAGGGTCGGGTTTTTGATCAAATTTTCAATTTGGTTACCATGAGCGGTACCGACCAACTGGACGCCTCGTTCGGCTATAGTACGGGCTGCTAGGGCTTCCAGTTCCGTACCAATTTCATCAATCACAATCACTTCTGGCATATGGTTTTCCACCGCTTCAATCATCACTTGATGTTGAAGTTCTGGGTGAGCCACTTGCATCCGTCGGGATCGCCCAATGGCCGGGTGAGCAACGTCACCATCACCTGCTATTTCGTTGGATGTGTCGATAATGACCACTCGCTTATTCAGTTCATCAGCCAGAACACGAGCAATCTCCCGTAAGGCTGTTGTTTTGCCCACTCCTGGGCGTCCTAGCATGAGAATCGATTTTCCGTCATTGGTCATTGGTCATTGGTCATTTGTCATTTGTCGTAGGTTGGGTTGAGCGATAGCGAAACCCAACACAATTACAGCTGATTCATCAAAATCAGGATACAAAAGAAAAAGAAACGACAAACCAAGAACCCCAGTATCAGAGAGCAATTGACAATGAAATTTATATTTGACCCACCGATTCCGGTAAAAATTCAAAAAATGAAGGAACGGGTGCGGTGGCTGCATCCGAGTCTCGTTAAACGGGGGATCGACCAAACCAGCATGGTCTTAGATGACGGGAACTCGGATAATCCGGAATTTTCCTTTATGGTTATAGGTGATACCGGATCTAAATCATATTACGGGTACCATCCCCAACGGCAAATTGCAGAGTTAATGATAACTCAGCGCCAGGAATGTCGTTTTGTTCTCCACACTGGTGATGTTATTTATGTTGTAGGTTCCCGTGAGTATTACCCGCAAAATTTTATCGAACCCTATCGGGAATTTCTTGTAGGAGGGGAGAACCCCAAACGTATTTCCTATGACAGTATGGTGTTTAACACACCAATCCTGCCAGTACTTGGCAATCACGATTACTATGATGTGCCGTTGATGCCCCGCTTGTTAGCAGGAAGTACACTACCACTGCGTCGCTTACTGCGTTACAAAGATATAGAGATTGGCTGGCATGGTTCCTACCAAGGTGACGCATATGCAAGGGCGTTTCTTGACTATCTCAAGCGGCTGACTCCAGGGGAACAGCTAGAAAAACATTTAGACAGCCATTACACAGCAAAAACCGAGACAGGTTACTGTTTGCGTTACGAACCAGGGCGATTTACCCGCTTACCCAACCGATATTACACATTTCGTTATGGCGGAATTGACTTCTTCGCCCTCGACTCCAACACTTTCAATGCGCCCTCCCCACTCCCCACAACAAAGGAAGGCGATAAAGAACGTCGTGAATTAGAAAAGCGCCGTCACGAAATAGAAGAAGAGGAAATGCAAATTCTAGAAGCTTGTTCTAACCTCAATCTAGATATTCCTGAAGAAGCCGAACAACTTGATGCCCTCAAAGGCAAGTTATACCAAATTGATGAAGTAAAAATTGATATTGAAAAACAACTTGAATCGCACAAAGCACCGCCTGTAGATTTGGAACAACTAAACTGGCTTGAAAAAAGGTTAATTGAATCTTGGAATCATAAAGATGTGCGCGGACGGGTGATCTATTTTCACCATCCGCCCTACGTCACTGAGGCAAGTAAGTGGCACCAAGCACAAACTTTAGCAGTTCGCCGCCGCCTGCGTTGGGTGTTTGAAGCTGTAGCTGATACCCTTGGTTCTTTGACTCAAGGGCGTCCGATAGTGGATTTGATTTTGAACGGTCACGCCCATTGTTTGGAGTATCTCCGTACAACTGACACCGGATTTGCTGACTCTCATATCAACTGCATCGTTTCTGGTGGCAGCGGTCGCCGTCCCCGCCGCCAGCGGGAGGAAGGATCGGAATTGATGGAAACTTTTGAGGATATGACAGGGAGTTCCCATCGTAAAATTGCTGATTCACTTCTTTTTATTGGTCGCAACGGATACGATACTCAAAAACGTCTTCCTTACTCATTCGTGCGAATTGATGTTCGAGATGGTTCCCCAGCCAAGTTTATTGTCAGACCATTTGTTGCTGAACGCTTCCAAGGTGAGTGGTACAATCGCGATTTAGAACCCTTTGTTATCGGGGCGTAGGGATTAGGGATACTTGGGGAAGTACAAATGACAAATGACCAGTGACAAATGACAAAACCAAAGTATAGCTTTTTACAATTAATTGCAATTACTATAGTAATAGTATGCTATTTAGTGCTTGGATTAAATAGTACAGCGATCGCGGATTCTCCATCCTCGGTTGTTTACGAACAACGGCGTCTTCACAGCCCGGATGGAATTGGTAAATTCTATATGGGGCGCGAGATAGCCAAAGTCATGGGGCATACGGGGGCTGGTTGGCTGGAAAGACCAACCCGAGAGAAGGAAGAACAGCCAAGCAAAGTCGTAGAAGCCCTCAACCTCAACAAGAATGATGTTGTAGCGGATATTGGGGCGGGTACCGGTTACATGAGTTTTCGCATGGCTTCCCTACTTCCATCAGGGAAAGTCATGGCTGTGGATATTCAGCCAGAAATGCTGGAAATTATTAACTTCTTCAAACAGGAGAAAAATATTACCAACGTTGAGCCTATTTTGGCTACTTTGACTGACCCCAACTTACCACCAGAAAGTATTAACCTTGCTTTGATGGTGGATGCATATCACGAATTTGAATACCCCAGAGAGATGATGCAAGGAATTGTTCGGGCACTTAAACCAGGTGGTCGGGTTGTGCTTGTTGAGTACCGAGGCGAAAATCCCTTCATCATGATTAAAGCTTTGCATAAAATGACTCAGAAACAAGTCAAAAAAGAAATGCAAGCTGTTGGTTTGGCTTGGCGTGAAACCAAAAACTTTTTGCCTCAACAGCATCTCATGATATTTGAGAAGCCAATTTAATATCAAGCCCCCCTTTCCTGAGACAGAATCAAATTTAGAACATTCAACTCATGAGAACTTAACAAATACTTGTCTGTAAAAATCTTCTGCCTAATTTCCTCCAGGCTGTAACTTCTAAAGACAACGAAAGGAAAATCTTTATAGTTATGTCCGATAGGCAGAATATTGCCCACAGGATAGAGGGTGCGAATATATGTAGCAAGAATATCGCGGAAACGTTGGTCTTCTGGTTCCTCTGGCTCATTGGCAAAATATTGACTCATCGCCTCACCGCTAATAAATGCAAACAAAGGCAAAGCATAATACCGATCCGAACGTTGGCTTTTCTGCTCAAATCGCTGTGTTTTATTCACCCCATTCCTAAGTTGTTTGACTAATTCTATAGCATCCTTGATTGCAGAGCGTAAACTCTCTGGATAAGATTTACGACGGCTGATTTCCAGCATATTTTGCCATAGAGCCTCGTTAGCATAGTTTGCTATATCCACCAGACGCATTTGATAAGTTTCTTCCAATGTATTGTTACCAATAGGCACGACCAACAGACTACCACTAATGTATCCCGGTTCAACTTTGCCATAATCCAGTAGCTTGTCAAGGGTGTTACACATTTGTGAAAACTTCTGGTTGAAAGACTTACGCAAAGCCAGATAATTAGACTCAGTTGTATTTCTAACAACAAATTCTGCCTGACTTAACAACTGCTCTAAATTTTTGAATACCATTTCTGGTAGAGGATCGCCTGGGTTTCTATGATGTTCTTTTTTTAATTGGCTAATGAGATTTGCCATTTGAGAAGAAAATGTTTCACCAGCAGCAAACACAGACTTCCCACCTATGGGAATAATGATAAAATTTTCTCGACCTATAGAACCAGAGCCAAAAATTCTGGTCATGAGAGAAGCTTTTAAAATTAATAAGATATTTAACAGACTTAGAGCACTTTCTTGGGAAGACAAAAGCCGCTCGTCTTGATAATAAACTGACTTTTCTGCTAAATAAAACCATAATTCTTTATCCTCGTTATCAATCTTATTATCACCGCGACCTCTATAAATAACCTGAATAACTTCCATCAAGTTTTTCTCAATTTGAAACTTAGGAATTTCTACCAGAATATGTTTGGTTTTGGGAAAAGATAGACCGCGACTTCCAGAAGCAGTCATAAAAACGACTTGGACTTGGTTTTGGAATTTTTGAATTTCCTGCTTTTCTTCCTCAGAGATATCGGAATGAATTTCTAGGTAATCTCTGAATTTTTCAAACGTACCCCGATGGTTTCTAATTATCTTAATGAGTTCTGCCAATCGGCGCTTGTTTTGAATGTAAACTATCAATTGGTTAACGTCTGAACGCTTTAAAAGAGACTCGATATCCTTTAAAATCTCTTCTCTGAGAAGTTCTTCTAGATCGGATTTTTGCTTTAAACGAACATCATTACTAAATTGACAAGACTGAATGAATACTTTGTAAGTGATGGATAAACTTTTAGCTGGGTAAGAATTCGCATTGATAATAGTAGCTGGCAACCCTTTAAACTCTAAGGATTCAACAGAAAGAGGCTGACCTGAATTCAGAGCACGACGAAAATATATTTTATCTGGTTCTGGTGAAGTGTCAGCAAGGTGTTGGTTGATAACATTTTTATCTACAATGGAAGCATCAGCAACAATAACCTTAGTGTTAAAACCATACTGGAAATTCATTAATTTATACTGGTTAAATAAGATCTTGTGAATTCCCTCTAAAAACTCAACTCCGCCATCATCACCCGTTATCTCATCTATCATGATAAACAAGTGCTTAATTCTCTGAGAAATTGCTAGCATCTTCTCAGGAAAAACAATATTGTCTCTTTCGTTGTAAGCGTTTCTAAATATTTTTTCAAAATACTTTAAAGTATCCCCTACCTCGGTTTTCTTTAAAGACTGGATAGAAGTAGTAGCTATAATATTATTTGAATGTTGATATTCTATAATAGTTGCTATTGCTTCGCAAATGCTATTTAAAACACCTCTGCTCTTGTGCCTGCTGTATTGAATAACATCATCAGACGTTCTGTTTAGTTTATTGGAACGACGTTTAGTTTGCTCCATTGCCGCACTATCAAGAAATTCGACAGGAGAACCTTTCAAGAAATCCTGACGTCGATTGCAAGTGTATTGAACCGTGTACCGTCCATAATTATCTGTGATGAGGTTGCTGTGAGTATTTAGGGCTAATAGTCGGTCATCGCACAATTTTCCCGTTTCTTTATCTTTAAATTTCTCGATAACGTCCAGGTTAACCTGTTTTCTGGGACTGACGTAAAAGAACAAAAAACCATCATCTATATGATTTTTGAGAAACTCGACAATTGCCGTGGTTTTACCAATTCCAGGATTTCCGGTTAAAAAGAGATAGGTATTTTGAGAAAACAGTGCTTTTTTAATGAGTTCGGCATGAGCTTGTCGCAGATCCATACTTCCAGTTAATCCTAGCTGATGCACGAGTTCTGAAGGGATCTGAGCAACAGAGTTAAAAAAACCAGTGAGCTTCTCTGTGTGAGGAGGTATGGGAGTTATCGTGTCTGGAGGAATATTTAATAGTGCATCCACAAATTTTCTACCAGACTCAAAACTGGCATAGGCGCTGCGTTTAATTCGGTTTAAAACCAGCTTGCGTGCTTCGGAAATCTCTTTAGAGCTTGAGTCATGTTTGTAAATTTGATAACAGGTTTTCAGAACATCTAAATTTTCCTGACAGATAGATATAGCATTTAATCCGCGATCGCTATATCCTACCGCATTGACTATCAATGATGCTGTATTTGGGAGAATAGCAGTGTCCCGAAGAAATTCATAGAAGCTATGGGCATAACCAGCAGCCTGAATTAATTTGGCACTTTCTTTATCCCTATATTTAAAAGCCGTAAAATAGCTCTTTAAGTTTTCTGATAATTCTAAATCTAACGATTCAGTATCAATACAAAGCTTGGAAAAAACACTTTTCGAGCGTAAATAGCTAATATCTCGGACTAATAATCTGCGGATAATTTCTATATAATCTATATTGGCGATATCTGCATCTGATTGAATAGAAAAAACTGATAAATCAACACATAGAATGCGGTACTGTCTTCTGTATTGCAGCAGCAGCAAGGCGTCTGCATTGAGAAAATCACCCTTTTGTTTATAACGCCCAATGTACTCCGAAACATTATCGATATTGCCCAATTGTGATAAAATTTCTCTAAACCATTGAACGTCATCTTTTCCATTGTATGTGCCGATGCTGTTGTCACCACTAAACTTGCATTGATAATATAAAATTTCTAGATGTCTTAGCTTATGAGGTTCGTTACAACCCGTAGAATTGATATATTCTCGAAAAAAATTTAAGCCACTTAAAAATCCTTTTTGTAGAAAAAATGTTCCCCAGTTATCAGCCATTTCTCTTTCTAAAGTGCTGATAACTTTATCTACGAGTCGCTGCCGCATTTTAGGGAACTTTAGCTGTTGTAATTCGTGACGATATAAGTTTCCAAATCGATGTTTTATTTGGTAGTTTTCAATATAAGATAAAATTCCAATATTAAAACCAACTTCAAACAAACGCCCCAAATCTTCTGCTATCTTTGATTTCATTGCTACATCTCTTCCTAGGGTGAACATTTCCCACCGATATCTATATCTCCTTATAGGGTGGGCAGTGCCTACCCTACAACTGAGGAAACAGATGTTACGATTGCGCTACATTCAGTACGTTCCGAACATAAGTTAAAAAAGCCAAGGAGTTGAATTCGCCTTTGCCTTTCATATGGTTAAGCAAGGAAAGTTTGCCAACAGAGTCATCCCCAATAAGGTTTTCATAAGGATCTAGCTTGAGATGAATGATGCGATCGGACTTTTGATATCGTGAGAAGTGAAATAGTGTCAAATACTGCAAAATATTGCTTTTCAAAGGTCCTTCATACATTAAACCTTTACGGATGTCTTCATCATCGAGAATGCCTTTATAGATATTTAACAAAGTAGCATAAGAAATAACTCCGTTATATTTTTTTTCCTCTCCCGGTACACTAACCCCATTAAATAAGTTAAAAAACACAAGGGATTGTTTGCTGGGGTCTTCTACTAAATTTGTGAGTTCTATCGTGTCTTGAATATACAAAGAAACATCTACTTTTTCTAACTTAATTGCATAGTATTTATCAAAGAATATTGGGTATAGTTTTATGTCATTGTGTTCGGCTTTTAAAGCCTTTATAACTTCTTTTGACATAAAAAATAGTCCATCATTATCCTCACCCTGAGTCATATGCAATGTACTTGTATAGGGAGCTTTAGCAATATAGACAAAATGCCTGTATCCTTTTTTATAAAGTTTTGCAACTCCCTCAATAACAACACTGGGATATGTAAACATTCTTTGATTATCGTAGTTTTCAGAGAATGTTTTGATTAGCTGTATCCTAACAGCGCTATCTTGTAATTGTAAACCTACAATCTCTCCCATTAAATTCGATATTTTTTTAGAACCAGACCATTTGCTATCGCTTTCACGACTGGAAACAATTACAATAGCAAGCTTGTCTAATTCCGGATAATAGGAGGAATTTTGAAAACGAAATTTTTTAGGCAATACTGAGTACAACGAGCTCAAAGTGTTGGGCAATTTTAAAATTCTTCCTTTACTAGAGAAGTCTCTAATATCAATGCCTTGTGCATTGGAACGATGTTTTTCATTAAGTAGATGAGATAAGACTCCTGACAAAGAAGCTATAAATTTTTCTAAAGGTGCGTTGTCTTGCTTTTTGTGTAAATGCAGTCGTAAAATTGGAATAAACAACCAACTTTGCTTTTCTAACAAAACCCAAAGACAAATATAGGCAAGCAAGCAAAAGGTAAATCTATAAGTAAAAGCCTGAGGAGGTTCTAGATTATTTCCTTTTTGGCTATAGAGAAACAATATCAGTTTGCGATCGCTAAAGTTTTGATCGTAAATAGCACGATATCCGTTTCCTAAATCGTTCAAAGGAGCAAATAGTAAGGGTAAGGTACGGATACCTTTAATATCGTACTCCATACTAAAGGTTTCCCGGTCTTCCGTAGTAAAAAAGTGAATGTCGCTAATAGTGATTTTTGCCGACAAAGTACACAAAGTACTTGTCTGTGCTTTCGCTTCTCCAATAGATATGTATTTCAAGACTTCTTTAGAGTTAGCTCTCAAGACTTGCTTAAAAAATGTATGCCGAGTAAAAATCTTTTCAAGATTATCCTCTACAATGCCATTTTTAACAGAAATATGGAGCGGATATTCTCGTGTAGGAAAAGTCATCTTGCGTTTTAAAAGATTGTCCAATGACTCCTTAATACGATTAATTTTTGTTTGCACTTTATAGGTTTTGAAACCTTTCACTATCTTCCGAAATAACTCTTTTTTTTCTGCATCATCTGAATTTTTTAAGATAGGCAGGATATTTTTTTCAAACCCAGCAATTGGGTCGTATTCTAATTCAGCATTTAAATTATAATTTTCCCTTTCAGGATTATTACGAGATGCAAACAAAAAGAAGTACAAAAATGCTATGTTTAAAACCCTGCGAGCAAATAATTCTCTTCTAGATTCATTTGCCAACTCTTCTTTGTGTTCTTTGCTATCTGGATCTAGTAGATTGAGGTGATGTTGAAACGAATTCCTACCTCCATGAGCTTGAGCTTTGCCATCCAATTTCAACTTGACACCAAAGACAAATTGAATTTGTCCCTGGGTTTCATTTTTAATCTCTCCTAAATAACCCTCTATGATAGGAATAATTGGCAGGATATTAAAAGCTTCGCCACGAGCAAAGGAATCCCTGTAATTGATTTGAGCTTTACCGTAGTTTACCAAGAAATCGCCATCAGCCTTGGTAGTACTATTAATATATTCTTCTATCAGTTTGAGCCTTCTGATAAAATCTTGTAGATAAATAGCACCCTCAGAATTTCGCTGGCTTGTATCGGTATTAATATTTTCTAAGAGAAATTCTAAATAATTTATCTGTGCCTGTTTTTTTAATTTCCCAAGAGTCTCTTTATCTACAATCTTTTGAAGTTCATACAAATCCGATTTTTCATCATTTTCTAAATCTTCAAGAACATAACTTAAGTCTTCTCTCTGTTCTGCGGTTGCACCGGAAAAATTGACATTAATATAGTTTTCTAAACCTTGCTCTAGCTGTGTTTTAAAGGCATGAATGTTTTGTACCGCGATCGTCAGCTTATGGAATTTTAAAATCTCCCTACTGCCAGCAGTTTTGTTATTAAAAGTTAATCTCTGCTTTTGCAAATTTTCAAAGGGTTTGAAAGGGTAGGTAAAGCCTAAGTCATGTTTTTCTCCTTTAAAATTCTCTAAATCTGTTACTAAATTGGTTACAAATTCTTGAATTGAAGAACTATTTCCTAGCACGGACTGCAGGGACTGCTTAACAGAATCTCTTATTTCTTGAATTTGCTTGTGAAAGCGTTCCTGGGAACCAGGACTGATATTAATCGTGGCAGAACGTACACTATTACTAGATGCGCCTAAAGGGTTTTCTACCTCTAAAGCAGCAACCTGATTTGCCACAGTGTCAATATCAATCCTCAAGCGGTTTCTATCATCAGAAATTTTAAAGATTTGCTGCTTGTGTAAAGTGTGTAAAATTTTTTGTAATAAATCCGAATAGTCTAAGTAAACTAAATCTTTACCGATGTCTAGAATATTCACTTGATTAGCTCCTAGCCGTTATCTACACCTACGGCTTGTCAGTTGAGTACTTAGTATAAATCGTTATTTTTGTACTGACATCAGAGCTTTTATTGAAATTTGACTGGCAACGTTTGATGTAGCAAATATAACATTTTGATTCCTTGTAATCCCTTACAAACAATCAAGCCGCTATATCTGGTCATCCGTTGCCCAATCTACCTACACCAACGCTGCCACCTTCTCCAGCAACCCCTGGAATAACTTCAACCCATCACTGTTACCCAGCATGGGGTCAGATGCTCTTTCCGGGTGGGGCATCATCCCCAACACGTTACCTGTAGAATTGCAAATCCCAGCAATGTTGTTGCGGGAGCCATTGGGGTTGCCTACCTCGTAACGGAACAAGACTTGACCGTTATCTTCTATCTCTGATAGGGTCTTGTCATCAGCGTAAAATCGCCCTTCTCCGTGGGCAATTGGTAATGTAAGAATTTCGCCAGTTTTATAGTTTTGCGTCCAAGGAAGGTCTGTACGCTCAACTTTTACGGGCACGCGATCGCAAACAAAATGCAGGTCTTGATTTCTCACCAAAGCCCCCGGTAACAGCCCTGCCTCAGTTAATACCTGGAAACCGTTACAAATACCGAGAACTGGTTTACCCTGACGGGCGTGTTCTACAACCTGTTGCATCACAGGAGAAAACCGCGCAATAGCACCACAGCGCAGGTAATCCCCATAGCTAAATCCACCGGGTATAATGATAATATCCAAATCAGAAATATCTGTTTCTTGATGCCAAACCATGCGAGTTGGCTGCTGCAACAAGTCTCTTGTTACATAAGCGACATCGCGATCGCAATTAGAACCAGGAAAAACAATTACACCAAATTTCATGTTAGGAGTTAGGAGTTAGGAGTTAGGAGTTAGTAGTTAGTAGTGAGTGGTTGGTGGCTCAAAAAAATTAACCACTTCCCACCCACCAGTCACCTTAATAGACACCCGACTGTGATTCGACTTCAATCAAATCAAAGCGGTAGTTTTCAATCACAGGATTCGCCAGCATTTGGTCACACATCCGATCCAAATCTTGGCGGGCTGTGGTTTCATCAGGCGCAGTGAGAGTCATTTCAATATATTTACCGATCCTGACCTGCTCGACATTGTGATATCCTAGCTTTTTCAGTCCAGAACGAACTGCTACACCAGCAGGATCTAGGACTGAAGGACGAAGTGTCACATAAATTTTAGCTTGATACTTCCTTTGCACTGGCTTTTGCTAGATACTGCGATTGTTATACTACATCCTTTTGTTGCAACTCAGGCACTCCAAGTTTCTAAGTCTTAGGAGTTAGCCTAAAACCCAGCCAAGGTAATAATTTAAAAATTCTTGATGCAAGCGAGCGACAAAATCCCGAGTATTTAGAAGTAAGCTAGAAAATAGCCAAGGTAATAGTATAAAAAATCCTTGTGTAAATACGGAATATCTAAATTATGTTGTCTATGAGAGCCATTCGGACCCGCAGCCAAGAGCGTATTCTAAACTTACTTAAGACTATTAAACAGGGCATATCCGCTCAGGATATCTATGTAGAATTACGTAATCGCAACCAAAGTATGGGTTTGGCGACAGTTTATCGCTCCCTAGAAGCCTTAAAACTTGAAGGCATGGTACAAGTGCGGACATTAGGTAACGGTGAAGCGCTTTACAGCTTGGCGCAGCAAGACAAACACCACCTGACTTGCTTGCAATGCGGCGCATCCATTCCGATCGATCAATGCCCAGTGCATGACTTAGAAAGCCAATTGCAAGATTCACATAAGTTTAAAATTTTTTACCATACCCTGGAGTTTTTCGGTTTGTGCAGCCAATGCCAGATGGGACAAGCGGCAGGGGAATAAAACAGACAAGGGGACAACAAACAATGTCCCCTGTCTCCCCTCCTAGGCAGCGTGCTTATTCTTCACTGGAGGTAATCCCATGCTCGGCATTGAGTTGTCTCCAGTTTGACCATCAGCAACAATTGAGCGTATCCCCTCCAAGGTAGCAGGGATTGTGCGGGGGTCCATAAACATGACCTTACTGCTATCGCTCTTACCAATTGTTGCACCCATATCCAGGTAACCTAAGGCAAACAACACTTCCAAAGCCTGGTGGGCGTTTGGGTTTGTCTTGATTTTTTCGGCAAGGATTTCTGCCGATTCAGCAATAGCTTGCGCTTTCAGAACTTGCTGCTGCCGTTCAGCTTGTGCCTTAAGAACAATCGCCTTTTGTTCGGCTTCAGCCTGCATAACGAGTGATTTTTGACGGGCTTCTGCATCCAAAATTTGGGCATCAGCTTTACCTCTAGCGCTATTAACCGCTGATTCCCTTTCCCCCTCAGAAGTTAAAATCGCTGCCCGTTTGCGACGTTCTGCTGACATTTGTAGTTCCATTGACTCCCGGACTGCTTGAGAAGGGACAATATCCCGCAGTTCCACCCGCGTGACTTTCACACCCCAAGGATCGGTCGCCTCATCCAATTCATGCAACAAAGTTTCGTTCACTTGAGCGCGGGCAGTAAAGGTTTCATCTAGCTCCAATTTACCCATCTCCGCACGAATTTGAGTGAGTACCAAATTCTCCATTGCCATTCGGAGATTTTCTACTTTGTAGTAAGATTTCTCCATATCAACAATACGCCAGTACACCACCGCATCGACGGTAATTGTCACGTTGTCACGAGTGATGCACTGTTGTGGGGGAATGTCTATCACTTTTTCCCGGATAGTTTCATGGAAGACGACCCTATCGGCAACGGGAACGATAAAGTTAAGCCCTGGTTCTAACTTTTTGTTATAGCTTCCTAACCGTTCGACTAAGGCTTCATTACCCTGATTAATGACTTTTACAGAACCTGCTAAGGCAGAACCACCTAAAGCTAAAAATACAAGTAAAAAGAACTGTTCCATTGTATGTTTCCTAAATTTTAAAATGTCTTACGAGTGCAGTAAGTTTTCTGGCATCACGAATAAAGTCGTGCCTTCCCGCCTCGTGACATAAACTCTTTGATTGGGTGCTATGCTGAGTTTTTCATCGTCACACCTTGCCCGCCAAGAATTTCCCTCGTAGAGGACTCGTCCTGTTTTCCCAGGTGGAATCTCAGTTAAAGTTTCAGCTATGATTGCATGCTGAATTTTTGACTTGCGTCGTGGTAATGTTACAAATCGACGGGAGAGTAAGACTAGAAATGTGGAAAGCAACAACCAAACCACGCCTTGCAGCCATAACTTGCCCAAAACAACTTGAGATAGCAGCGCCACCACAAAGGCGCTTATACCCATTAAGAAGGCAACAAAAGCCGTCGGCAGAAACAGTTCCGTTAAACACAGAACTGCACCTGCTAACAGCCAGATTAAGGTAGTACTTGGCATAGAGCCATCCAGTAAGAAGACATTAAGCCGTCAACGCATTTTTATGATTAGATACATTCACGCGTTAACTATTTCCAGAAAGGATTTTAGCTATCAGCTATTAGCTTTCTTAAGTTCACAACTTTTTAACTAACCGCTAACTGCTTTTTGCAGTAAAATTTTATGACTTTTAGTAATGATGTTTTTACACTGTTTCACTATAGGCATAGCATCCAATTCTATTTTAACGTTTTAATTTGTTATCTGTAATTTGGCATCAGAGATGTTTTATAAAGAAATCCAACAATTTGATTAAATGTCGGGTTTCGTGACTCAACCCAACCTACTAACTACCAAACATTTTCATGCTTTCTACTCAGCGAATAATTTATTGCACAAATCCAGGCTGTAGCGACCCCATGAATTCTGTAGGGGATAGTGTTTGTGCAAGTTGTCAAACTCCCATCGTGTACCGCTACCTTTGGGCAACTGGTTTATCAACCACTGAACTTCAGCCAGGAGAAATAGTAGCTGACAGGTATGAGATTATTACACCTCAAATTTGGTTGGAGACTCTACCTGGGCGATCGCCAGATACACCTGAAGATATACCAGAATTCATTACTCCCTACCTAAGGTTATATCATCAGCGCTTGCATCTGCCGCAAGTCTATGGTTTTGTGTACTCACCTATGAGAGATGGGAAACCTATTTTCTTGTTGGAGAATGGGCCCATAGATGAAACTGGTAATCTTTACCCAACAATAGAGGATGCTTGGGAACAGGCAAAAGGTGTCAGACAAGTTTATTGGCTGTGGCAAATTCTCCAACTATGGACACCTCTGGCAGAACTGAGAGTTGCAGGGAGTTTGCTTGTTCCGTATAACTTGCGAGTACAAGGTTGGTGCGTGCGATTGCTGCAACTTGTAGAAACACGCGGTGCATCTCTAAAACAATTGGGAGAATGCTGGCAACCTTGGGTAGCGACTGCAAAAAGTCAAGTAGCAAAAGAACTAGAAAAAATTGTGCAGCAGCTGTGTAGTGGGGAAGAAGATTTAGAGGTTATAAGCTCTCAACTCAATACCTTACTACTATCATCAGCAGCAGAATTGCCATTGAGCTTACAGGTAGCAGGGGCAACAGATATTGGTTCAGTACAACTGCAACAGAATGAAGATGCTTGCTACCCTACTGATTCTACAGACCCAGATGATTCTTTACTACCTCAAGTATCAATTGTTTGTGATGGAATTGGCGGGCATGAAGGTGGCGAGGTAGCCAGCCAATTGGCAGTGCAGTCTTTGAAGTTACAAATCCGCGCTTTAGTAGCTGAGGCGACACAACAAACAGAAATCGTAACGCCGGATTTACTCCAAAAACAACTCGAAGCCATTTTGCGAATTGTGAATAACGTCATTTGCAGTTCTAACAACGAGCAAAATCGCGAAGGAACCCAACGGATGGGTACAACTGTTGTGATGGCAGTACAACTACCCCAAAGCGTCCAAACTCCAACTCAGCAATTTAAAAATGCCCACGAACTTTACTTAGCTAGTGTCGGTGACAGCCGTGCCTATTGGATAACTCGCAATTATTGTCAGCTACTGACAGTAGATGATGATGTTGCAGCGCGGGAAGTACGCTATGCCCGCAGTTTTTATCGTCCAGCCTTACAACGCCCAGATGCTACAGCCCTCACCCAAGCCCTGGGAACAAAAGATGGAGAGTTTCTCCGTCCCCTGATTCAGCGATTTATTTTGGAAGAGGATGGTTTACTGCTGCTGTGTTCTGATGGTTTGAGTGACAATGACTGGGTAGAACACTCTTGGCGAGAATTTGCTTTACCAGTCTTGAGCGGCGAACTTTCCCTAGAGGATGCTGTCGCCGCGTGGATTGATTTGGCAAATCAAAAAAATGCACATGACAATATATCAGTGGTTATTACTCTTTGTCGTGTCTCCCCAGTTTCTTTGGTACCTGTAACGCGATCGCTACCACCGGTACAAATAGAACAAACGCAACAAGAAGAAGAACCGGAGTTAGCAGCAAGTGCTCAGGCACTTTTAGAGTTAGATACAACAGAAGCCCCACCTGCAAAGAATCGGCAAAATCCGACTAAAGTCCCCGCTAAAAACCAGCATCGCCGTTCTTTAAGATGGCTGTGGTTTTTTGGAGGATTTTTGGCTTTGCTGCTGGGCGGTGCTGGTATAGGTTTATTTGCTTGGTGGCAACTGAGCCCTCAAACTTTCCAGCAAGCGTGCAGCAAACTTCCCCAAGACTTAAAGCAGTTGTGTCCTCCTCAAGATTAAGGGGACAGAAGTGGTTGGGGAGAGTGCTTTGAAGAGTGGCAATGTTATGTGAAGATAAGAGAGATTAGACCTCTTGCTAAGGTACTGAGGGAGGACTAGAATATTGCCCAAAAAACGTTCACCTTCTCTTCTCCTCTAAGAAAAGAAGGTGAGATTGGGTGCTAACCCATAACACTTAAGCCTGCACAGGCAGGCTTTGTTTGTCTGGTAGCAACAGATACGTTAAACAGCGTGTCTGTGAAGACTGAGTCCGAAGCAAAGATTTTGCAAGCAGTCTATTTTTCAAAAAAGCAATTTCAGTGAGGAATGGCTGTGGAAACATTGGTGGAAATACAGAAGCAAGGTGTGAAAGAAGGTATGAAAATTGGCGATCGCGTCCGCGTAACAGAATCCGTCATAGTTTACCATCATCCCGAAAATCGCGGTAAAGCTTTTGACATCAAAGGCACCGAAGGTGAAGTTTTGGCTATTATCAATGAGTGGCAAGGTAGACCTGTTAGCGCTAACTTGCCAATCTACGTCCAGTTTAATAAAAAATTTAAAGCACACCTACGTGAAAGCGAGTTAGAGGTAATTTGATCTCCCCTCCACTTCATTAAGGGGATAAAGACAGTGTCACTAGGGGCGGGTTAGGAAACCCGCTCCTATCTTAATTGTCTGGTAACCGTGCAAACGCCTGTTCGACCAACTCTTTAGCTTTAGCGTCTAAACGCTGCCAGTCCACTTCACCAAGTTCATCAATTAAACTAGTATCGATCTCTACTTTCTCATACCCTGGTATGTAGTCACGAAAACAAACTTGGTAACATAAATCCCACAAATCAATACTGACTTGTTGCTCTTGACGCTGCAGACACAAATGATATCCTGGATGGGGCATTGGTAGACGGGAGAGAGTTTCTCTAATTTCCAATGCTTGCTCTGGTGTTGCAGCTTCCAGGTCTTGCAGGAGCTTAGTCACTATAGCTTTAGTCTCATCGGTAGTGCTAGTAGGCCATATCAAGACATCTTGATAAGTTCCTGTCCAAGACGATACATCAAGCAACTTGCGAATATTATCGACCACGCGACTAAAAGCAGGTTGCAGGAGGAGTTCTGCCTGCGTAGCCTGTATGAATCAGGTATTATTTGCACTCAATGAAGAGTATCTATTGAATGAGAAAGGCGCGGTGGCAATTGCCAACAACTTCGCACTATGCCCGCAGAACTATCAACAACGGGTTGAGTCAGTATTTGCTAATTTGGCGAGTGATGCAAAATCCATAATAGATGCGATCGCCATTCTTGAAGGAATTGAGCGGGATTTAAGTCAATGGTATGGCAATCGTCGGTTAATAATGTAGATTATCAACTGTAACGAGTAAAGCTCGCTTTGATGAAAGCCAGCATTCCCAAACATTTGTTCGTACTCTGCAAAGGTATAAGCATTACCACTGGGTGTTGTAGCAAGCATAGTTAAACTGAAAGCAACGACTTCAGGTGGGGTCACGCGGTCAGCGTTGGGAATGGATTCAAATGTACAGTAGTACCTACCGTGTTATGGGTTAACAAGCGGCTTTTCATGAGAGAACAAAAATACTAATATAAACTCAGTACAAACAATTACTCAAAGCTACTATGACATTGGGTACAATTAACCACTTATCCTTGACCGTAAGCGATCGGTCTAAATCCGAGCCATTTTACGACCAAATTTTACAGTTCGTGGGGTACCAGCAAGTAGAAAAGAACGAAGAATTCATCATGTGGTGGCAACAAAGCGCGGGGGCTATTCTCATTTACAACAGCCGTCCGGACTCTCCTAACAAAATTCACGATCGCTACTCCCCTGGGTTGCATCATCTTGCCTTTAACGCCGAAAGTCGAGAGCAAGTCGATAAACTATATCAACTCGTTTTAGATATGGGCGGTACAATCTTGGATGCACCCGCAGAATACAACCACTATGCTCCTGGCTACTATGCTTTTTACTTTGCCGATCCTGATGGAATCAAACTAGAATTTGTTCATATGCCAAATTTACCTTAAGAATAAATGCAAAGCCGCTTTCTTACACATTAATCTTAACTGAACTGTATTGTTCTATGTTTGAGTTAAAAATTATAAAAATTGTTCCTTGATGAGATTGCTCTTTAAAAACTTATCCATAGCTTCTAATCGCAAAAAATGTACTATTCCTAAACAGTCACCCGCAACAATTGTTAACCCATCTGGTGTAATAGCAGAGCAATTGAAACGACTATCTCCAAATAAATTACAAATTTCGTTTCCTGTGGCTAAATTCCAAATTTTTAAAGTTTTATCTAATGAAGTAGATACTACCTGTTTTCCATCTGGTGTAATTGCTACCGCAGTTACACCACCAGTATGTCCTGTCAGTGTTTGAATCTCTTTACCTGTGATTAAATTCCACACTTTTAAAGTTTTATCCCATGAAGCTGATATCACTTGTTTTCCATCTGGGGAAATAGTGAGTGCATAAACTAAAGAATTATGCCCAATTAGACTGTAAATTTCTTCTCCTGTAGCTAAATCCCATATTCTTACAGTCTTATCTTTAGAAGCAGATATGGCTACTGCTGTAACCGACTTATTATGTCCCTTAAGATTATAAATTGCTTGTCCTGTAAGTAAATTCCAAACTTTCAGGGTGTTATCTTGTGACGCGGATACTACTTGTTTCCCGTCAGGAGTAATAGCTATTGCTGTAATCGAGTTTGTATGCCCTCTAAGAGTGTAAATTTCTCTTGCTTGAACTAAGTCCCAAACTTTTAAAGTTTTATCTAATGAAGCGGATACCACGAGTTTTCCATCTGGAGTGATAGCTACTGTCCTTATGCAGTATTTATGTCCTGTAAGAGTTTTTTCTACTTCGCCTGTAGCTAAATTCCAAATTTTTAGGGTTTTATCGTCTGAGGCTGATACTGCTTGTTTTCCGTCTGGGCTAATAACTACTGCATATACTGAGTTTGTATGCCCTGTAAGAATACGTCGTAAAGCACGTTTGGGTTGTATTAAGTTGGCAACTAGGGGGCGCAGCCAAGGTGTGTCTTGGTATTTTTGAGCTAACTTCAGTAGTTTTTGAATATTAATAGAGCTACTGTGTAACATTAACCGTCCCAGTAATTGCGCTGCCAGTTGTGTTGCGTCTTCGGATAATATGTGAGCAGATAAGCGAATTGCTTCTTGGATTAACTGGAAACTAAGTTTTGTTTCCTCAGAAAACTGGATATGAAAATTGGTAGCAAAATCATAATCTTCGATAAGTGGTTCTGGTCCTACAAATCGAATTTTATTTTCAAGAAACTCAAACTCAATCAGCAAATCACACAACTCATCTGCCATCCCACTCATAGCTAAGTGATAAGGTAAATTTAATACATATTCTGCATCTTCAGGTAACAAATTATCAAACTGACTCACGACGACGATTCTTCCATTTATTTAGCTGGTCTTTGGCAATTAGTCGATGAATCCCTGGAATTGTTAGCCCAGTTTTCTCCAAAATATCTTTTCTATGGAGAAAATCTCGAAAACTAGCATGGTAGACGCTATAGCGTTTTTGTTCGTCTTTAAGCAACTCGTGCAAAAACTGTTCCCACTCATTCAACACAGTCTGCACTATGCGGGTATCTTCCCCAGAGAAGTCACAAATTTGCTGGCGGGCAACAGGTTGTTTTACTTCTCCTAAAATGTAAACAATCTTGATTTTGGCATCGGGTAACGGGTTAGCAGTCATCCCCATACGCCGCCAATGAAATTCATAGTAGCCTTGCAGACCTTGAGGGAAACTTTCCAAACTCAAGTCCTTGTATAAACCCTTTTCAAGGTCTAGTAACACATAGCGCAAGTACATAAAATTGTTCTCACTTCTCTCAACAATTTTATTAGTGAAAACAACAATAGTTTCCTGGCGCTCATGAATTTGATGACGCAGTTTCTCACTGCGGTTCACCCGATTTTGGATATATACACGTACATCACGCTGGCTATCTACTTGGTAATCCAGCAAACTCAAAAGTTCTTGAGGTGCGTAAGTTGTGAATGGTACCTCTACACCCCGTCGCCTTGTCATAATAAAGTACACTCCATCAGGCAAGTGAGGTGGGAGGTACAAAATGTTCGCATCCCTATAGCTAGCTGAGTCAACCTCATCGAGAGCATCAATAGCAATGACTGCGGGTTTACCATTCCTTTTTTGAGCAACCTCGTCCAATAACTGAGATAGAAATTCCCCATCTCGTGTGGCATTTGATGGCAAGGGGTCATAAGGGAGTTGGTAACGCTCAACCAGTTGCTTGCAAACACTTTCTAGAAATTGGTCGGCGCGGTTGGGACCCTGCAACTGGACGTTAAAATGTGCAATACAATCAGTATCCTGTACGTACTTTGCCAAAATCGCACTTTTGCCCATCCCAGGATCGCCAATAATTGTGAAATAGCCCTTGGGGTTTTCTTCGACAAAGGTTTGGATGGCATGAAACACATATTCACGTCCAACAAAGTCTTCGGTTTTGTCAGTAATTAACGATTGAAACTGACTGCGAACTGTTGGTGGCTTTTGGATGGCACGGATGAGTGCCTGCATTGCTTCATTGTTGAGTTCCAAGTAGGTGCGATCGCCTATCTGTACGCCTTGTCCTTGCCCAATGTTGATATTGTATTTGCCGAGTTGTGTTGTTGCTGGAGTATTGGTTGAAGAAAGTACCTCTCGCAAAACCGCTATATCTGCCTCAGTATGTTCGCTACTGATAATACGATTGATAATGCTGTTGATGTCATTAGGGTTTGTCATCTGTTGGAAGTTTTTGTTCTATTTTACACAATAAAATAGCTTATATACTTAAGTTTTTCTTAAGCTTCTTTGCGTTTACGATTTATCTCAAGTTTCTCAGTTCCCAAAAGATGCTGGCTACTTAGAACTTACGCACTGACAGAATGATTTATAAATCCCCCAAAGGTACCCAATGGTCTATTCCCCAAAGTGGCATCGTACCGTGCAGGCTTTGGATGTTGTCCTGGAGATGGGCACGCACTTGTTGCACTAAGTCATCAACTCGATTTGTTGTCTTTAACTGGACTTTTTTTTTAAATTTTTAAAGACTGGGGTATGTTCCTCTGGGATTCCTTGTAGTGCGATCGCATCACAGCCACCGTTATAAGCATCTTCATACGACCAACCCGCCCCTAGTTCATCATAAAAGCCAACTGCAAACTTAATCGCGGCATCATCTCCAATTTGGCTACTCATACCGATTACATAATCTACGTGTTCGGCGATCGCATTGGCTTGAACTTCCGAATAGCAAGCGTTGAGAACAACACATTCAAGCCCTCGCTCGGCAAATCGTTTGAATAAGTTGGCTAAGGCACGAGTTGAAACGAGTTGTGCAGTGCTAGCATCATCTTGTAAAATTAATCCATCTTCACCCGAACCATGCCCGCAAAAGTGAACAATCTGAGGATTAAAATCTAGTAGAGCACGACGTAGGTCATCAGGACGAACTGCCCATCGTTGCTGCAAAGTAAACTTTTCTCGCTGCTGTGCTCTTCGCAAACCCTCATCTATTTCTCGCACTTCGCTGTCTAGACGTAGGCGTGCTTGATTGGTGGGGTTGGAAGCCAGCACTAAAATTGTTTTACGCGAACTACTTTGAAGATTATCTGTTTGAGCCACGTTAGGAAACTCGTCTTTCAGGATAGAGCGAACAACTTCTCGAATATCTGCGGCGTCAGAACCTTGAATTACAAAACGAGCCACTTCTCGAATGGCTTGTGCATCAAGTCCTTGGTAGGTACGATCTCCAACATGAATATCTTGTCCCTGTCCGATGTTGACGTTATATTTCCCCACTTGCAGATTTTGAATACCACCACTATTTAACCACTGACGCAAAACTTCAACGTCGGAATCAGTTTGAGTTCCGTTGAGGATGCGTTGAATAATTTCGTTGAGGTTATTAGGGTTTGCCATTTCTCAGAACTTTTTAATTTTATTTTAGACCATAAAATGCTATGCATCCTTAAATTTATACAATAAGGTTCATGGGATTGAGTGGGGCGATCGCTCTCCCAGACTATCTAAATTCTCCAATCGCAAGAAATGTACTTGTCCTGATTCTTCACCAGCTACAATCGTTGCCCCATCAGGTGTCACAGCACAGGTCAACATTCGGCTTTCACCTGTGAAACAGGCGATGGCATCTCCTTGTTCTAAATCCCAAACTGCGAGGCTGTGATCCCAAGAAGTTGAAACAACTCTTCGACCATCTGGCATTAATACTACGGTTCTTACCCAGGCAGTATGACCCGCTAAGGTATACAATGTTTCCCCTGTTATCAAATCCCAAACCTTCACCTTAGCATCTGCCGAAGCTGAAATTGCCCGGTGTCCATCGGGAGTTACGATGACAGATCGTACATAGTTAGTGTGTCCAGTTAAGGTGTGCAATGCCTTACCAGTTTGTAAATCCCAAATCTTTAGCGTACTGTCATTTGAGGCAGAGATTGCCTGTTGTCCATCTATAGTAACTGCTACGGCTCGAACTTCGTTGGTATGTCCAGTCAGAGTATGCATTGACCTGCCTGTTTGTAAATCCCAAACTCTTAACGTATTATCGAAAGAGGCGGAAATTGCCCGCTGCCCGTCTGGGGTAGCCGCAACGTCTCGGATGGCGAAAGTATGACCTGTGAGAGTCATTAACTCCCTGCCAGTAGCTAAATCCCAAACTTTCAAGGTTTTGTCATAGGAAGCAGAAATAATCTTTGGCTGATTTGGGATAACAGCGATCGCCCGAACAATGTCCGTATGTCCAGTTAGTGCGTGCAATTCTTTACCTGTATGTATCTCCCAAACTTTCAGCGTACAGTCATCTGAACCAGAGATTACCTGCTTGCCATCTGGTGTAACGATGACTGTTGAGACATGATTTGTATGCCCTGTTAGAATATACAATTCCTTACCTGTCTGTAAATCCCAAACTTTCAATGTATCATCGTCTGAGGCAGAAATTGCTTGTTTTCCATTCGGAGTTATAGTTATGTCTCTGACCCAGTCCTGATGTCCTGCCAGAGAGCTTGTCTGAGGTTCTCTTCGTAAATCCCAGACTTTCAACGTGGCATCAAACGCTCCAGAAACTACCCGTTGTCCATCTGGAGTAGCTGTTACCGCAAAGACGGGTCCGGCGTGACCTTTCAGCGTACTTAGTTCTTTGCCTGTAGGTAAGTCCCAGACCTTCAAAATCCAATTCATAGCAGCGATTACCTTTTGTCCGTCTGGGGTAATTGCCACCGACTCAACAAAAGGAGGGATAGTCCAGCTAGAAAGCTCTATACCTGTACGGATATCCCAAAGTTTTATGGTCTTGTCGAGAGAAGCAGAGATAACATATTTCCCATCTGCTGAGATCGCAACATCTATTACCCGATCGTTATGTCCTGCAAACGTATGTAGAATCGAGTATTTCTGTAAGTCCCAAACTTTTAAGGTACAGTCATCTGATGCTGAAATTACCTGCTTCCCATCCAGAGTAACGGCTACTGCATTGATTGGTTGAGGATGTCCTTCCAGTGTGTAGAGAAGTTGCCCTGTTTGTAAATCCCATCCTTGCAGGATATGGCTCTTCCTTAATTCTCTACAAGCTGCGATCGCCTGTCGCCCATCCAAAGTGACCGCTACGGCTCTGAACGCACCTACGTTACTTGTGAGGGTATGAAGCAATTGCCCCGTTTGTAAGTCCCAAACTCTTAAAGTACCGTCAAATGAAGCAGATACAGCTTTTTCTCCATCTGGGGTTATCGCCACATCTTTGACCGTAGAGGTATGCCCTGTCAGTGTTACCCATTCTGCACCAGTTGTTAGATTCCAAACCTTCAAATCACCATCATCTGAAGCAGAAACTGCCAGTTGCCCATCTGAAGTAACTGCAATCGCACGAATCCAATCTCGATGTCCGGTTAAGGTACGAAGCAGCGGTCCCCCTGGTGGTGTCAAGCTAGCAGTCAGTGGACGAAGCCAGGGCATCTTAGCAGATGGTTTCGCTTGCTTGAGCAACTTTTGAATTCTGGCAGACTGATTGAAGAGTAGCCTTCCCAGTAGTTGTCCAGCCAGTTGTGTGTCATCCTCGTCTATAATTTCAGCCGATAACTGAATGGATTCCTGAATCAATTTCAAGCTATTCAGGTAACTGCTGTTTTGAAGCTGGTCAATCAGAGCGTAATCTTTAATCAGTGGCTGTGTTTTAGAAGCAAAAATCTTATACTCAAGAAACTCAAACTCAATCAGCAACTCACATAACTCATCTGCCATACCACTCATAGCTAAGTGATCGGGTAAATTTAATACATATTCCGCATCTTCAGGTAACAGATTATCAAACTCACTCACGGCGACGATTCCTCCACTTCTTTAACTGGTCTTTAGCAATTAGTAGATGAACCCCTGGAATTGTTACTGGGAGCTTTCAACAGTTCGCTCCAACCGGATTGTTATATCTTTTTGTAAAGATACTGCATACACCTATCGAAATCTATATCACACTTTTTTATGTCAAAAAATGACACTTATATCGTCTTTAATCCTACTTGGTCAAGCTCATCTACTTTTTGAATTTGCTCGTCTCCAAACTTTAATCGTTTGATCTCTTCCTCCACTGATTAAAGTCTCTCCATTGGGACTGATTGCAATAGATGTAATTCCTCTGTGATGTTGTTCGGGAAAAGTATATAATGCTTCTCCATCTACTGTCCATTCTATTATTGTTCCATCATTACTCCCACTGACTAAAGTTTTTCCATTGGGATGAAATACAAGACAATTAACTGCATCGGAATGTCGTCTTAGAATTTGGGGCATTTCTCCAGTGTTAGGATGCCACAGTTTGATGGTATTATCATGACTGCCACTCGCAAGTATTTCTCCATCAGGACTGAATGCCAGAGTATAGACAGCGTCTCGGTGTGCAGAAAGAGTGACTAAACATTGTTGTGTATTTATATTCCAGAGTTTGATGGTTTTATCGTAACTACAACTTGCAAGGATTGGTCTCATTTTGGGATGAAAAGTCACACCAGTCACTTTATCTAAATGTCCCGATAGTTTGGCAATTTCTTCGCCACTTTCTACATCCCATAATTTAACATCTTTGTTATCATTAGCTGCTAAGATTTTACCATCAAGACTAAAGGCGACTGAATCAAAACCAAACACATCAAAGGGATTACTAAAAAGAGTTTTCCCAAAGGTATGAAGAGCATTGGCTGTACCTATATGCCAAATCTTTATTTGATAAGCTTTACAGGCAGCAATTCGTTGACCATCCTGGCTAATTGCTAAGGAGGTAAACCAGAGGTCGGAAATATGTGGAACCGAAATTTCTTGTATTATCTCCCATGTGTTTATCTGCCAACGTTTAATAACTTGATTACCACCACTAATAAAATACTCTTGATTATGATTGGGACTAAAAGCTAACTTCAATCCATAACGCATCACAGATTGTTGGGAAAAATCAGTTAACTGTTTGGCTAATTTATCTATTATGCCAATTCCAGTAGCTTGGCTTTCAACTTGAGTATAATCATTTTCCGTTAAACTAGCTACACATTGCCAACTTACTTGTTGAATCGCTTTCACTAAAGCTTGGAGCGCTTGTTCATCCCATTGTTGATAAATGCAATCGCCTATGTGTATTCCTTGTCCTTGCTCAATGCTGACATTGTACTTGCCGAGTTGCAACGTTACTTGGAGATACTCCTTTGAAGTCGCTGTGCGATCGCTCGAAGAAAGCACCTCACGCAAAACAGTGATGTCTTCGTCAGTGTGTTCGCCACTAGCGATACGGTTAATAATGTTGTTAATATCATCGAAGTTTGCCATCTCTCGTAAGTTTTTGTTTGGTGTTAAGCTTGAAAATCTTTTAGCCGCTTATATACTCTCTTCAAACCGCATAAAATGCAATCGCCCAGATGCCTCTCCTGCAACAATTGTTACTCCATCAGGTGCAACAGCACAGCAGAACATAGCACTATCGCCAATAAAGCTGGTAACTTTCTGTCTGTTCTCTAAATCCCAAACTTTCAAGGTATTATCATAACCTGCAGAAATCGCCTTGCGTCCATCAGGTGTAACTGCGATCGCATGATAGATTTTCAAATTCGCTCATAGGAGTCAATAGAGTGCAGAGGTCAATTGGCGATCGCTTTGTGTTTCAACATAAAATCATTCTTTGGGATTGAAGGGGGTAATATCAATTCTCTAAAATTTCGCTACACATGAAATATCTCGTAAGGGCGAACGGTTGTTCGCCCCTACCCAGGATATGTGTTGTTCTCTTTTGGAGAATTGGTATAAACACTATTTTAAACTCTTAACTAATAGCCTCCAAATGTAAAAAATGAACCTGACCGCTAGCATCCCCAACTACAACAGTCACACCATCTGGTGCAACTTCACAAGCAGTCATTGGGCTTTCCCCAATAAAACGAGCAACAACTTGCCTTTTCTCCAAATCCCATACACGCAGTGTATTATCAGATAAAGAGTAGGGCAAACCACTGGTGGCAAAGGCAAAACGACCGTTTGGCGAAACATCGATAGCAGTAATGCCAGAAGCATTATCATCCAAATCATTTAAAGCCAACAATTCTTTGCCGCTAGAAGTATCCCATATTTGGAGTAAGCCAGTCTGTGAACCAGAAATCACGCTTCGACCGTCAGGCATGACAACTACTGCATTTTTGCTTTTGCCTTTTTCAAAAAGATATTGCTCAAAAGCGTCATCTGATTTTTCAAGTGATGAAGTTCTGGGATTTCGTCGGGTACGATCGCGAGGTATCATAATCCCTACAAGTTTGGCTTTTATCGACTCGTTACCAAATTCTTCTGCTGGTGAGGATAAGCGTGAATCTCGGAATTCATCGGGAAAAGCAAGCAATTCCAAACCATTTTTCAGATCCCACACTCTTAAGGTTCGATCGTCTGAAGCAGAAATAACTCGTTGACCATCTGGAGTTAGTGAGATTGCATTCACATCTCCGGTATGACCTTGGAGGATAAAACGCTCAGCTTTTTGGTTCAAATCCCAAACTCTGAGAGGTTTGTCATTGACCACTAAAACTGCATATTGCCCATTTGGAGTGACTGCCAGAGCGTTGATGTGTTCCGAAATATCTATCAGTGTTGACACCAATTCACCTGTTGCCAAATCCCAAAATTTAAGCGTACCATCCCATGAAGCAGATATAGCATGACGACTGTTAGCCATGACAGCAATATCAGTTACCCAATGGGTATGTCCTTGCAAGGTTAGCAGGGGTTGGAAATTTTCCAGATTCCATACAATTGCAGTACGATCGCGAGAAGTCGATATTGCCCGTTTACCATCAGGTGTAATAACGACTTTAGTCACCTTATCCTGATGTTTGGGCAAGGATGCTGTTTCCTCTATACCTTCCAGATTCCATATCTTAATGGTTCCATCCAAGGCAACAGATATGGCTCGTTTGCGATCGGGTGTCACCGCCACATCCATAACTCCAGCTTGATGACCTTTTAAGGTGGTCAATACTTTGCCACATTCGATATCCCATATTTTGAGGTCATCACCACTAGAAGCGGAAATTACCAACCGATTGTTTACCGCAACCACAGCTTGAATCTGGGAACTTTGACCTGTTAAGGTGCATCGCTTGGTTCGAGTCGATAAGTCCCAAACAACAAGACTATCGTTCAAACCAGCAATAGCATATCGTCCGTCTGGTGTTACCGCGACTGTGCTGACGGGAAAGGAATGTTCCCCTAATGTATACACTTCTTTCTGCTCGCTTAAATCCCAAATCTTGAGGACATAATGTTCTTTGGGCGAGTTAAAAAGACTACCACTAGCAGAGATAATCTGTTCTCCTCCCGGCATTACAGCAATCCCATTAAAAGAGCCAATATTTGCACTTAGAGTGCCCACTACAATTCCCTGTTTTAGATCCCAGATTTTCAACGTTTTATCTGTTGAAGCTGAAATCAAATAACCATTTGGGGTTGTAGCCACAGCCAAGACTGCACTCTTATGTCCTGTTAGCGTCAGCCACTCCTGTTTGCTTTTCAAGCACCAAACCTTAATCATGACATCGCGCAACGCAATCACAAGATATTGCCCATCAGGCGTGATGGTTAAATCTGTTACATCATCACCGTATGCTGGGAATGTAAATAGTTCCTCGCCGTTCGCTACAGACCAAGCTTTTATTTCGGTCTTACTAGCTGAGACGAAATATTCTCCGTCTGGTGCGACAGTAACCGCATCAAGCAGACCTCGGTGTTCTGTTATGGTTTGCAGTAACAGACCATCAGGACGAGGAAGGCTACCTGTCAGTGGGCGCAGCCAGAGTTCCGATTTGTGATGCTGGGTCTGTGCTAAAAGGTTTTGTAATTTTTCGTCGTCCGTTTTGTGACCCAGCAAACGTCCCAGCAGTTGCTCTGGTACTTGCGAAGGATAGACAGCTAGGATATGAGCAGCAAGTTGAATTGCTGATTTAATCGATGACAAGCTCGCTATATTCTTTAGTTTTGGACGTTGTAGGGCAAGATTGTAATCTTCAATAAGTGGCTGTGGTGCTAGAGTCAAAATCTTATATTCAATAAACTCAAACTCAGTCAGTAATTCACATAAATCATCTGCCATATCAGCTTCTGCCAAGTGATAAGGCAAATTTAATACATATTCTCCATCCTCAGGCGATAAGCGCTCGAACTGACTCACGGCGATGATTCTTCCACTTATTTAACTGGTCTTTGGCTATTAGTAGATGAATCCCTGGAATTATGAGCCCAGTTTTCCAAAATATCTTTTCTATAAAGAAAATCTCGGAAACTAGCTTGATAGACGCAATAGCATCTTTGATTGTCTTTGAGCAACTCGTGCAAAAAATGATTTGTAATAATAGTAGCTAAAGTTAATGGTAAGCGATCTGCCGCTATGCTGTAGCGAAGCTATCGCTGTTTAGATAAAATTACCGATGAAATGCCACTGCTTTAAGACGCACGACAAGTTTAACTAGCTGGAGCAGGATAATAAATGACTGACCCTTCGGAGTTACTTACAATACTTGAGCGCATTCTCAACGGCTGTCGAGATGAGGGGGATATTGCCATATTGCGTCAATCCCTCAAAGCAAGCAGTAGTCAAAATATTGTGCAGTTGGGGAAGTACAACGTTAATATTGGCGAGGGGAAGGATATTCATATCGGCGATAAGATTTATAAAGGAACGGATGCGGACACAATTCGTACTATTTTGCTGGAGGTACCTTCTCAAAGCACCCGACAAATAGAAATCGATTGGCACAGTATTAGTCAAACCATGCTGAACGAGCAGCTGGGACTTACGTCAAACCCACTAACATTTGGTGAAGGAATTACATATCGAACAGAGCAGGTGTATGTACCCTTGGGACTGGTAGAACGTAAAAAGCAACCTCGGCGAAGGGAGGATGTTTTACCGGAGCAAGGTTCAGAGCTTTACCAAGAAACAGAAATTACCCAAACTTTTGAGCATGACCAGTTTTTAGAGCAGGTACTCAGGCACAGGCAAAGCCCCAGAAGCCAGGGAAGACGCATTGCAATTATTGGCGAACCGGGGGCGGGGAAAACGACGCTGTTGCAGCAAATTGCTCAATGGGTGTCTCGTAAGATGGCGCAGTCGGTTGTGATTTGGGTGTCTCTAGCTGATTTGCGCTCAAAGGAACTAGAATCATATTTGTTGGATATCTGGTTGCAAGCAGTAGCCCGGAAAGTGGGACAAGCAGAAGCATCTACCCAGGTTAAAGATAATTTTGTTGCTCAATTTAACCAGGGGTTGGTGTGGCTGTTGCTAGATGGGGTTGATAAAATGCAGGTGACGCAGGGGAACCCATTAGGAGAGATTGAGCGGCAAATTCGCACGGGAACTTTGCTACAACAGGCACGGATTGTGCTTTCCTGTCGGTTAAATCTTTGGGACGGTGGTAGCAATGCCCTGGATTCCTTCGATAATTATCGCACCTTGGAGTTTTCCTATCCCCAGCTGGTGGAGCAGTTTATTAGAAATTGGTTTGGTTCTCTACCTTCAGCAGAAATGCAGACAGGACAACGATTGTGTGCGGCATTGAGGGAATCGGGTAAAGAACGAATTCGAGATTTGGTAAAGAATCCACTACGGCTAACGTTGCTGTGTTTCAACTGGTATTTGGGTGAGGGGAAGTTACCAGAAACGAAAGCAGGGCTGTACGAGCAGTTTGTGGCGGATTTTTATGAGTGGAAGAAGAAGCAGTTTGCAACGACAGGGGAACAACGTAAGCGGTTGAATGCAGCTTTGGGAGAACTGGCGCGGGAGGCAATTGATAAGGAAGCAACGCGGTTTCGGCTGCGGCAGGAATTTGTGTGTAAGTATTTGGGTGAGCCGGATGATACCGATTCGTTGTTTGGATTAGCGTTGCGGTTGGGATGGTTGAATAAGGTAGGGGTGGAGGCGGAGAATCCCAGAAAAGGGGTGTATACGTTTTTCCATCCCACTTTTCAGGAGTATTTTGCTGCATTGGGGATTGATGATTGGCATTATTTTTTGAACCATATTCCAGAGAATCCAAGTCATCCGAAAGCAAGTTATCGGATTTTTGAGGCGCAGTGGAAGGAAGTTTTTTTGTTGTGGCTGGGAAGGGAGCTTGATAGCGATTCTCAGAAAGAAGAATTCCTCAATGCTCTCGTAGATTTTAAGGACAATTGTGGAATTGCAAATCTTTATGGATGTCGTGCGGAGCTATTGGCTGCTGTTGGGCTTTCAGAGTTTTACAATTTTAGCCGTGCGGAAGAATTAGTGACTCGTGTATTTGATCGAGGTATTAGAGAAATAGAAATATTCAATAATCCCATTGCTGCTGCGTCTAGGAAGACTCTTCAGGAAATGAAAACATCAGTATTAGCGGATATGCTCACTATTCTACTGCATTCTGAAGATATTGATATTCAGCATGAGGCAGCAAAGCTAGCAGGTGAATTAGGAGTACATAGTCCTAAATTAGTTGAAGTTTTGAGCAACTTAGCATTAACTACAGAGTTTAAGGATACCCAGTGCAATGCATTTTGCAGTTTACTTAGGATCAATCCAAACAGCTTTGAAGCAATAGAGGGTTTAATCCAAATTCTGAACAACAAAAATATGGATATGACAGCATTGTCTGCTGCTCAAATGCTTGGAAATGCTAAAGTTGAGCGCGAACTTGATCGAGAAAAAGTCATAAAAGCACTCGATAGATTCATTGAAGAGCAATTTTTCAATGAGAAGCAGGCTATATTTTTTCAAGAACAAGATAATGCTTATGCTGCGTCGTGTAGTTTGCTCAAGCATGACCCAGAGAATGCAAGAGCTCGGTTCGTTTTACAGGTACTAGCAAAAATGCACTGGGAGCCTATAATTCGTTCTCAGATAGCTCAATTTCTCAGTAATTATGAAGTTAGTGATTCAAGAGATGAGCCATTAGAGGTAAAAAATTTTCAGATGTACTTTCAAGAAGACCTCAACACTAGGTTATCTCAGCTTGGTTTAACTTTAGATTTAGGAGTTCTAAAAATCATCGAAGCTCTAATAGACATAATGATCAAAGATAGCAATCAAAACAATCGAAAAAAAGCTGCTTGGTGTCTAGAACTACTTATGCATGACTACTTGTCTGCTATTTCAATAGATTCATATCCACAAATAGTGATTTGGTTAAAGAGTTGTATTCACAATTCTCCAGATAGGAATTCTCTAACAAGAACGCTTATTAGCGTAGGCTCACAAGATCCAATAGTGTGCTGTTATAAGGGCTTATGGAGTATATCTCAGAAACTACATTTTCCAAGCTTTTATAAAGCCTGGAATTCTGGAGATAGACATAAAAATGATGTTTAGCTATGCCTATTAAGATTATTGAATTACAGCCCACTCAAAATAATTCCATCTCTAGCTCGCATATAAAGCACGGGCGTGGCAAAGTCATATCGATCCAGTCCGACTTCCATAGAAATAGCGTTGCGGGTTGTCTGGATAGCAGCATCTACAGGATAGCCCAGAGCAAGGGTGCGGTAAAATTCGTCTGCAAAAATTTTAGCGGTGGTATCGTAGATGGAGTATTGCATGGCGACTACTGCTGGTATTCCCCGCCGCACTAAGTTCGGTGCTGTACCTGTAAAAGCTTGTTGCGATGATAAGGTCGCATTTTCACAGGAATTGAGTACAGCTAACCCCAAAC
Organism: Scytonema sp. NUACC21; assembly: GCF_054684315.1. NCBI lineage: Bacteria > Bacillati > Cyanobacteriota > Cyanophyceae > Nostocales > Scytonemataceae > Scytonema > Scytonema sp. NUACC21. Next base: position 158,587 of record NZ_BAAFZH010000089.1, read on the forward strand.
TCCGGTTGCCTAAAAAGAAATTGGCAAAACCCTCTTCATCTAGCAATTGAGCTTTGCGATCGCTATCTACTAGAGCAATGGAGGCTTTGTTGTTCTCAAAAATACCATGACCGATAAAGTGGAAAACATTGTAGGGCTTTTCACGCAGCTTTTGGTTGATGTTCCGGATAGTTGCTTCTCTCACTACATCTAACTCAATCTGCCCTGATTCTATGTGTTTTGCTAGTGCATCACGGATGATCTGTTCTTCCCCAGCATCATCTAATGGAGCTAAGTCAGTAGGGCTAGAGATGACGAGCAGGACTTTGAGCGGTAAGCTGGCTGACTTAATCTCGCGCTTTTTCAACGGAACATCAATATAACGCGAGAGCACGGTAGTGGTGTCATTTGCTAGAAAGGTATTAGTCTCCTCATAATAGAGAAACTCCCAGGGTAGGGCAGCGAGTTCCGGAGATTCAAACACCAAGCGCAAGCGCACGTTGTAGTCATGGGCTTGTGCGCCTGCCATTGTCGCTCGCAGTTGATCGTGAATCTTATCAGGGAAAAGTGCCTGGTAGAACTCTCTGCCTAGTGCTTTAAGCAAGTCAGCATTTGTCTGTTTCTGCTCAATCAGTTTTAATGCCAGCTCAATTTTGTTCATTTCTAACCGCAACTCACCTGATTGCTCACCTTGTTCTGAGGAAACGCGAATCTTGCGGTCTGCTGTCACTAAAATTTGAAAATCCTGATAGTTCGTATGTAAATTAACATTATCAATTAGCCTGCGGACATCAACCATTTCATAGCTCTTCTCGCACTCAATTTGATACCGACTAGCTTTCAAGCGCTTTTTCAAGTTGTCTAGAGGGTAGGAATGAGGTTCTTGACTTCCTTCACATTCAGAGCAGTTGCAAGGAACAAGAGTGACATACTGCAAACGTTCAAAAGACTGATGGATTTTTTCGAGTTCGTGAGTGACAACAGCCAGCAATTCTTTCTTGCGGTCTCCTGTAACACGAATTTTTATTTCTTTTTGATTGTAGTGTTCGATGACTTCGGCACGGGTTTGGTCTT